>WFPG01000084.1 GCA_015487755.1 Acidobacteriota bacterium | reverse complement strand
GCCGACACTTTTTCATTGTCTATTTCAACCCCCGCCCTTGTTGTAAAAAGTATATTAAAGTTTGAAACAATATACTCCCAGTTTTTCCATTTATCAATAGAATTCAAGGTGTCAAGCCCGCCGATAAAGAAAAAATTATTTCCGTGCTTTTCCTTTAAGTAATCCATCAGTTCAAAGGTGTAGGAAACTCCCCCTTTTTCCTTTTCCGCTTCTGAAACGCAAAGTTTTTCATTACCCTTTATAGCAAGCTTAATCATTTCAACCCTGTGGTCAAAATCAACAAGGCCTTTGTTAAAAGGGTGCTTAAAAACAGGGGTAAAGCAAATTTTATCTATATAAGGTGAAAGGAGCAGAAAATTTGCAACCTCAATATGCCCTTTGTGAACGGGATTAAAACTTCCCCCGTAAAACCCTATCATTTAAACCTCGTCAAGAAAATCGGTTTTTTCGTTTTTTACTTCCTTTTCCTTCTTTGTAGGCTCTTTTTCTTTAACCTCTTCAACAATTTCACCGAGCGTGTTCACCATATCCTTCAACCCCTCTCCCGTAACCGCTGAAACAAGGAAAAACGGGATATTGTTTTTTCCCGCAAAAGACTTTATCTCTTCAAGGCTTTCTTTACAACAAAGAGAGTCAACTTTGTTAACCGCTATTACATACCTTTTTTTAAGTATGTCGGGGTTAAAAGCCTCAATCTCCTTTCTAATTGCAAAAAAGTCCTCAAGGTAACCCTTTTCAGGCATTGCCCCGTCTATTAAGTGAAGCAAAACTCTTGTCCTTTCAATGTGTTTTAAAAACCTTGTGCCGAGCCCCTTTCCTTCCGAAGCACCCTCAATTAGCCCGGGCACATCGGCAATAACAAAGGATTTAAACTTGCCGTATTCAACTATACCGAGGTTAGGGTGTAAGGTCGTAAACTTATAGTCCGCAATTTTAGGCTTTGCGTTTGAAATTTTAGATATTAAAGTGGATTTGCCTGCATTGGGGAACCCTACAATTGAAACATCGGCAATTAACTTTAACTCAAGTTTTAGCCTTATCTGTTCAACCTTTTCCCCTTCTTCAAAGTATCTGGGAGCCCTATTTGTGGAAGTGGCAAACCTTGCGTTTCCCCTTCCCCCTTTTCCCCCTTTTTGAACAATAAGCCTTTGCCCGTCTTCAAGAATTTCCCCTATTATCTCTCCCGTTTCCTCTATCTTCACAATTGTTCCCAGAGGGACTTTTATAATGCACGGCTCTCCGTTTCTCCCGTGCATATTCTTGCCCTTGCCGTGCTCTCCCCTTTCAGCCTTGTAATGCTGCCTGTACCTTAATTTATTAAAGGTGTTTAATGATGAGTCGCCTTCAAGTATAACATCTCCTCCGTCTCCGCCATCTCCTCCGTCAGGGCCTCCTTTGGGAATAAACTTCTCCCTTCTAAAACTTAAACAACCGTTGCCGCCGTCGCCGGCTTTTACCCATATCTTTAATTCGTCTTTAAACATAATCTCTTTCTTCCATTAAAAAAAGGGGGATACACTCCCCCTTAACTTTATCAAATTTTAATTGTTTTAACCAGATTAATGAACAGTCTCGGTAACCTCAGCAGGAATAATGTTTACAAACTTGCCCATTCTTCCCCTATCCTGAAACTTAACATAACCGTGTGTAAGAGCAAAAAGGGTGTCGTCTTTGCCCTTTCCTACATTCTGGCCGGGCTTAATCTTTGTGCCTCTCTGCCTTACCAGGATAGAGCCTGCTTTAACAAACTGGCCGTCAAACCTTTTAACACCGAGCCTTTTAGACTTACTGTCCCTTCCGTTACGGCTACTTCCCTGCCCTTTCTTATGTGCCATACTTCACTCCTTATTTTAATTACTTTACTATCTTTTCAATCTTTAAAACAGTGATAGGCTGCCTGTGGCCGTTGAGTTTTTTGTACTGCTTTCTTCTCTTTTTTTTGAACACAAGTACCTTTTTGTCTTTCTTATGCTCAACTATTTTAGCCTCAACCTTTGCATTTTCAAGGTAAGGGGTGCCTACTTCAACCTCTCCCTTTTCGCCGACAAGGAGAACCTTTAAATCAACCTTTGTTCCCACTTCTCCTTCCAATCTATCAACAAGGAGAGTCTGCCCCTCAACCACTTTGTGCTGTTTTCCTTGAGTTTCAATTACTGCATACATTTGCGTGCTCCTCCCTTTATTTCAAAGTCAAAGGTAAAAATATCACAGTTTACCCTTCAAGTCAACAAAATATGACGCAAAATTAATTTTATACTTTTATTTAAGTTTTTCAACCTCTTCCCTTTTAACTTTATACTCTTTTTTACAGTATTCACAGACAACAAGGTATGTGCCGTCGTCAAGAAGCAGTTGCTTTTTGTCCTCTTCCTTTAAAGCCCTTAAAACCTTCAACACCTTTTCCTTTGAGCAGGTGCACTTGAAAACAATATGCCTTTCCCCAATCTGCTTAAGTTTATAACTTGGGAAAAGCAACAAAGCAGCCTGTTTTATATTGTCAACAGTGTCAAGCACTTCGCTGAAGGGAGGCAATTTTTCAATCTCTTTTTCCATCTTTTCAATATCTTTCTCTTTTGCGTCAGGCATAGGCTGGACAAGAAAACCTCCGCATCTTTTAACAGTCCCGTCAGGGTTAAGGTAATTTGAAATAAAAATCGCACTGTTTATCTGCTCCGACCTCTTCAAGTAATCTGCAAAAAGTATTGCAAGGGAGCCGCCGTTAAACTCAACATTTGAAGTAAAAGGCACCTTTCCCCTCTTCAAAACCCTCGTAATTGTCAGCATTCCCGTCCCTAAAAGCTGGTTTAAATCCATAACATAATTTGAATCAAACTCGTCAACCCCCGCTTGAGGGTTTATTGCATAGCCTTTAACATGGCCGTATGAATTAACCTCACACCTTAAACCGCCTATAACCCCGTTTACATCAAGGTATGCCCCTAAAACATCGCCGTCTTTTAAATTGCTTGAAACAAGGCATACCCCGGTAACAAACCTTGACATTGCGTTTGCAACGGGATAACTCATTTTGTGAATCTCTGCAATATGGTTAACCACATCTTTTGTATCAACAAAAACAAACCTGAACTTTCCGTCTTCGCTTAAATAAAAATTCATTATATCCATAAAAGTCTCCGCTAAACTATTGAAATCTTCTCTTTTTCAAACCTTTCAGGGATTGGCTTTTCCTCGTCTGGGTAACCTACCGCAAGCAATGCTATAGGCAAGTGGTTCTCAGGCAGGGAAAAAATACCTGAAATTAGTTTTATCCTCTCTTCCCTCGGATAAACCGCTATCCAGCATGTGCCTAAATTATGCTCAAGGGCCCCTAACATTATGTTTTCACAGGCATTTGCACAATTCAATGCAAGGTAGCCGTCCATAGGCTCAATAGACTTATCCCCGCAAACAAGAATTGCCCCGCCTGCGGTTTTAAGCATTCCCGCATATGGGTGCTTTTTTGCCACCTCGTCTAATTTATCCCTGTTGCTTACAATGTAAAAATGCCAACTTCTTGTATTCCTTGCGGTAGGCGCATACATACCGTACTTAACAAGTTGCATTAAAATATGCTTTTCAACAGGCTTTTCTTTAAACCTTCTAATGCTTCTCCTTTTAAAAATAGCATCTTTCAACTCCATAATCACCCCCTTTGAGTGAAATTATAGCATAGAGGAAAAGGTGGATGCTGGGTGTTGGGTGAATTGGGTTCTGGGTATTAGGTTAGTAGGTGAAATGGTGAACGGTGAAATAGTGAATGGTGAAATAGTGAAAAGTGTCTCGTCCTGAAAAAAGTGGACACGCTTTAATGGTTAGTATACACATTTTCATGCACCATGTCAGGTGTTTTCATTCCAAGTGATAGATGAGGCCTATCACTGTTGTATAACTTAACAGCCTGCCGGCAGGCTGTTAAAGCCGCCTGT
>WFPG01000083.1 GCA_015487755.1 Acidobacteriota bacterium | reverse complement strand
TTTTAATTTATCAGTAAGTGAAGCCTCTTTTTTAGATGAAAAATGTGTATCCAAAACCTTTTTCACGGTTTTTTCATTAAATTTCCCGTAAATTGAGACAAAGATATTTGAGTTATCAACATAGTCTTTTAAAAAAGCCCTGAAATTACCCTCACCGAGTTTCGGAGCAAACATATAGTCAGGCAGGGAAACAAAACTGTTGGGGAAGTACATTTCCCATATTTTTTGCTTTGCAATTTCTTTAGTTTTGTTTCTCATCATATTTGAACCGAGAACAGATTTTGTGGCTAACACAAAATCTCTGTCGTTAAAGTTTAAAACATCTTTTATTAATTGAGAAACAAGCAATAGTGCTTTATCCGTGTTTTCCGGCAAAACCTTTATTCTGATAAAACCGAAGTAATCGTTTGTATAGTAATCGTCAAAGGGGATAAAGGGGTAATCGTAAAACTGGACTTCCGCACCTAAAAGTTTAAACTTATCTTCAAACTTTTTAAACTTCACCTTAAAGAGGTGAGCCGCATAATCTGAAGCGGCAGGCAAATTGTATTTCTTTTCAAGGTATTTTTTATTTTTAAAGCAGATTGTAATTCCTGTTGCAATTGATTTCGGGTCTTTAACAAGGACAAAATTTTTCGCATAAACGGAAGATAAAAACACAAAAACAACCGCTATTAAACTAATTCTTCTTTTCATTTTTCTTTCCCTCTATGAAAACTGCTTTTTTTTCAAAACCCTTTACCTTTTCACCAAAATATTTAAGCCCTGTTAAGTTTACCTTATCAAAATAAATCAAATCGGTACACCCTGCCGCAATGTAAGGAGATTGAAGCATACCGTAAAAGTGAGGCCTTTCAAGGGCAAACAATGTATCAGCCTTTGTTGAGGTTTTGTACTCTTTTAATTTTTCTTCTTTTATAAAATCCGGCTTGCCAATCAGGTTCTCTACCATCTGTTTTACCTTTTCAGCCTCTTTTAAATCCTTTACCTTAACCCTTACCTTAATCAAGCCGTAATCGTCGGTATAATCTGTTGAAACCGAAGCCTGCGGGTCTATGGCCATTAAAGACTTTGTCAAACTTGAATTAAATAAATCCGCATAGCATTCCTGAAAAGGAAAATCTTTTGAGTTTGCTTTAACCCCTTTAATTACAAAGTAAAAGACATTGTAGGGAAGTTCAGGCTTTTTAACCTGAGTAAATTCTTTATCCCACTTAAAATCCCATTTTTTCTGCTCAATTTTAACAGGTTTCACGCTTCCGAAGTATTTGTTTAAATATTGAAGAACCTTATCCTTTTCAAAATCCCCTGCAATTAAAATAACAACATTTTCAGGGGAATAGTATTTTTTGTAAAAATCCCATATAACATCCCTTTTTAAAGACTTTACGCTTTCTTCAGTCCCTATAACCTTCATTTCATAAGGCGTTCCCTTGAAAACAGCCTTCCTGAAAGCCATCTCTTCGTAAAACATAGGGGACATTCTGTCTTTTCTGATTTCCTCAATCACTATTCCTTTCTCTTTGTCAATCTTGTTTGCGGGAATAATTGAATGAAAAAGCATATCCGATTGAATTTCAATCCCTTTTTCAAAGTTTTCCTTTGTCGTTAAAATATAGTATGCGGTGTAATGATCTGATGTTGAGGCATTGTTGTAACACCCTATTAAATCAAAATCGTCGTACAATTGCCTCTGTGTCCTTTTTTCCGTTCCGTTAAACACAAGATGCTCAAGCAGGTGAGAAACCCCGTTAATATCTTTATTCTCGTGCTTCAAGCCTGCTTTAACCACAACAGTGGATGATATTACCGGGTTTTCGGAAACTTTAACAAAGATAACCTTTATTCCGTTGTTTAAAGTTGCGTATTCGCATTTTAAAGGTGAAGCAAAAATCAACACAGGAAAAAGAAAAAGCACTGCAAGGTACTTCAAAACAACCTCCGTTTGTTTACAATTTTATTTTAACATTTTAGCACAAAAGCAAAATTTATACAGGTAAAAAATCAGACTTTAAAATTTTGTATCAATTAGAATGTGCCTGCCCTGGGCTTTAATAAGTTCAGGCAACGAAAACTGGATTTTAGCACCTTTGCTTTCAATGTAAATATACTGAACTGTTGTTTCCACAATTAAAGGTTTATGCAACTTGTTTATCTCCCCTATTGTCCCCACAAATGTATCGTCAAAGTAAACCTTTGCATTCTGGTCTTTTACATTGAATTTAACAAAAACGGTTTGGATTTTAGGTATTGCCCTTTTGTTTTCACCGGGAGTAGAAACCTCCGCTTTTCTTTCTTCGACATAGACAGGTGCAGGCTCAAGGTGTTTGTTTAAGTTTATCTGCTCTCCAGGCTCAATAGGCACCCTTACGGTATATGTTTTATAGCCGTCTCTTTTAGCAGTAATTGTATGTGTTCCCGGCTTTACAACAAGGAATTTAGGGGAACCGTCAAAGTCGTCAGCCTTACCCACATAGACCCCGTCAAGGAAAATATCGGCGTCTTTAGGCCTTATATTTATATCGTAGGCTGAAAGCCCTTTTTCTCTGTATGAATGAACATCGTTGTAAATTGCAGAGCCTACCAGAATTCCAAGCAGAGAAGCGGCAAGGATAGCCGCACCGCTATCGTCTGTATCTATTGAACCGCCGACACTAACATAACCGTTTCCCGTAGGGTATGTTGTACCCCCGCCTACATAAACCCTATGACAGGATACAAGGGTAAGTG
>WFPG01000082.1 GCA_015487755.1 Acidobacteriota bacterium | reverse complement strand
CTCGGAGATGTGTATAAGAGACAGGTATAATCAGTGCCGCAATTATAGTTTTTTATTCTATTTACCTTTTTGCGCTAACTTCTTTTTCCAAAGTGTTCGGTGATTTAATTTAACTTTGACACTTTTACTAATTTCCCTTTTCTAAATTCCGCTTTATAAATAAATTTTCTTAATGTTTTGTTGTCTGTCCTGCCGAAAAGTTTTTTGTCAAAAATTATAATGTATATTTCCTTTTTAGTTTTGTACTTTGTGTTCTGGATTTTCATAAAAGTATTTTTTACAGCCTGTGCTATTTCTTTTTCAGAAGTCCTTTCTTCAATGTTTTTGTTTTTGTTAAACGGCGTTAGGTTTTTGTTAAAAGAAAGATCGGCAACTACGATGACATAAGTTTTTCCGCCCATTTCAAAATCAACAACCTGGGTTGCAGGCCCTGTTACAAGGTTTAACGGCCTCCTCAGGGAATTTTCTACAAATGTTGATAATTCAGACGCATTTGCATAAACAATAATTGAAAAAATAAAGATAATTGATATTAATCGTTTGTTAAAATTTATCATAACTTGCTCTCCTTGTGTTTTGCCTATTCACAATTGCCGTGTCTATGTAATTCTTTAACCCCATTATAAGAAGGTAATTGTCCCTTGCAGTTTTCTCTGTTTTGTATGATACCTCTTCTATTTCTTTTTGCAACTGTTTGCTTGTTTGTGCAATTCTTTTTTCAGCCTGTTGTATTTTATGGCTTTGATATACTGTGAAAATCAGGCTGAACGCAAAGATAAGGCTTGCGGCCGCTAACATCAATCTTGAAAATATTTTCTTTTCTTTTTTTCTGTCCATTACAATAACTATTGGTAGTTGTTTTTCTTCTCCTATGCCCTTTAAATATTCTCTCACTTCTACAAGTTCAAGAAACTCCTCTGTACACTTCCCGCACTCTGAAAGATGTTTTTTATATTTTTTCAAATTCTCCGGGTCTCCTTCCCTGTAAAGGAGTTCCATAAGTTGTTGCTCGTTTAAGCAGTTCATTTTTAACCTCCCTGTATCTCTAAAATAATTTTTTTTAACTTTTTAAGCGATGAGTATAATCTTGTTTTTACGGTATTTTCCGGGATTCCCTTAATTTCCGCGATTTCCCTGAAAGTAAAACCGTCAAGTTCCTTCATTATAACTATTTCCCTTTCCTCTTCTTTAAGTTTCATAAGAGCTGTGTGCACAAGCTCTTTTTTAAAAGATTGCTCGGTATGTTTCAAGGGATTTGATTTCTCTTTTAATGTTTCCGGAAGTTCTTCAGCTTTAAACCTCTTTTCTTTCCTTAAAAAGTCTATGGTTTTGTTTGACGCTATTCTGAAAAGCCATGTTTTTAAAGAACTTTCTTCTCTGAAACCGTCAATCTTTCTATATACATTTATAAACACTTCCTGGAGAATATCTTTTGAGTCTTCATCGTTTCCTATCATTCTCCTTATATGGTTATACAACATACCGCTATATTGTTTTACTATTTCATCAAAATCATATCCCATAGCACCTCTTTTGACGCAAAGGCATTGTTAAAAGTTTGTTTACCTATTGCAACATTTTATTCCCTTTCCCGTAATTATGCAATGAAAAAAGATTTCGGAGGTAGTTATGAAAAAGTTTATCCCGGTTTTGTTTTTGCTTTTTGGGTTTTTGGTTTTTTCGGAAACTTTGAAAAAAGAAATAAATATAAAATATTCTAATTTGTCTTCTGTAAATTCTGTTTCTTTTGAGTTTGTAAACGGGAAGGCAGAGGTAAATGGAGCCAATGTAAAATCTGTGATTATAAGGGGATTTTTAACAGTAAACGGTAAAGATCAATCACTTTGTGAAGATGTTTTAAAAAATGCTAACATAAAATTTAAAAAACACGGTGATGAGTTGGAGATTTCATTAAACTATGATGAACTTAAAGAGAAATTAGGGAATAATAACTCCTTTTTCGGATTCTTTTGTTCCTGGGGCAAGCAAACTGAAATTCAGGTTGACCTGAAAATAACAATTCCCAAAAACCTTGATGTTGATTTTTCTGGGGTAAACTTTGATTTGTCAATGAGTAATGTTTTAAACGCAAATCTTTCCAATGTTAACGGGAATGTTAAGGTTTTAAATGCAAATAAAGTAAAGTGTGAAAGTGTAAACGGAAATATTTCTCTTAAAAACATACTGATTAAAGCGAATTGCGAGGTTGTGAACGGAAATTTTACAATAGAAACAAAGTCCACTAAACTCTCTTCAATCTCTTTTGAATCGGTAAACGGGAATGCGGAGATTAAACTACCGCTAAAAACAATAGGAAGCATATCTACCGAATCCCTTACCTCCAAAACGGTTTTTAATAATAAAGGTGAAAAAACTATTAAGAAAAATCTTGAATGGAAGGGTGAAGGAAATTGCGACATTAATGTTGAAACAATAAACGGAAGAATTGTTATTGACGCTTTTTAATAATTTTTTCGTTTTTGCTGTATAAATTAAATTGACCCTGTTTTTTTGCCGTGCTAAAATTTTATAGACATTATTTTGGAGGATAGGGTTGGTATTTTTTAATTATTCAACAATGCAGATGGTAGTTAAAATAGTATACTATGGTCCCGGTCTGTGCGGAAAAACTACCAACCTTGAATATATCTATTCAAAAACCTCACCTAAATCAAGAGGTGAGATGGTAAGCCTTGAAACAGAAACGGATAGAACTTTGTTCTTTGACCTTCTTCCTATTGAAGTAGGTGTTATAGGCGGGTTTAAAACAAGGTTTCAATTGTACACCGTTCCCGGACAGGTTTTTTACAATTCCACAAGAAAACTTGTTTTAAAAGGGGTTGACGGCATTGTTTTTGTTGCCGATTCACAGAGGCCTATGCTTGAAGCAAATATTGAGAGTTTTAAAAACCTTGAAGAAAACCTTGCCGATTTAGGAATAAACATAGACGATGTCCCTATTGTCCTTCAATACAATAAAAGGGATTTAAAAAACATATGCTCTGTCGAGGAATTAAACGAGGCTTTGAACAAAAAAGGTTACCCCTATGTAGAATCTATTGCCATTACAGGTAAAGGTGTTTTTGAGACATTAAAACTTATTTCAAAATATACCCTTCTTTCGGTTAGAAAGAAGCTTAATCTTTCTGAAGTTAAAAAAGAAGTATCTCCCAAGACTGTTTCAACCCCTGAGCCTGTTTCAGTTCCGGTTGATGTTGAAAAGAAAAAAGAGCAGGAGATTAAAGATAATAAAGAAGATTTGTACATATCCGAAGATGAAGTTGAGGTTGAAGATGTTGAGGTAAATGAACCGGCTCAAGCAGATATACCTTCAAAAGAGGTTTCTCCCAGCGATGTAAGGGAAAGTGTGGTGGAAGAGGTTGAAAAAGAAGAAGTGAAAGAAGAGGTTGTTGAAGAACAAACAGTTGTTGAGGAAGTTCCCAAAGTTGAAGAGCCTGTAGCAAAGGTTGAGTCGAAGCCGAAACCCGAAGAGTTGATTACCGTTAATTTTGATACTTCACCTGCTCCTAAAACCGAAAAGAAACCTAAAAAGAAAAAAGCGATAGATGATTTAGATGTTGACAACCTTCTTGCGGGGCTTGTTCCCACAAAACAGACTTTTATAAAACAGTTAAAGTACGAGTTTAACTCTCAGGAGTTTAAAAGGATTAAAAGCGTAGATGTGAATTTAACTTTTAAAGACGAAAACGGTGAAGTTGTTCGTGTTGAAGAATTTCTAATGCATCTGGATAAAAA
>WFPG01000081.1 GCA_015487755.1 Acidobacteriota bacterium | reverse complement strand
TCCCTGAACATGCTAATTAGCAAAGGCGAGCTGACAAATAAATAACCTTTTAATCAATGTAAAGAAAGGAGGTGGCAAAAAAAATTTGATTTCCCCCTTGACTTTGTTTATAAATGAATTCTTGATTGAAGAAGGGAAACTTCTTTTAAATCAAAAAGATACCTCACGAAAAAATGCTGAATTTTAGATTCTTGATTCTGGATTAAATGTGGAAAACTCCTTTTAAATCAAAAAGTTACTTTCCTCAATTCAAAATCTCTCATTTCTAATCCATCATCTCCAATCAAAAGAAAACCTTCCTCAATTCAAAATCCCTCATTCAAAATTTCTAATTCCTCATTTCTAATTTGATGTCCCTTTCTTTTTCTATTGACTAATTGTAACTTTCTCAATAAAATAATCTGGATGGAGGGCGTATGGCAGGCAAAAAGAAAAAGTTTATAATGGTTATGACAACGGTAGGTTCGGAAGAACAGGCTGTCGTTATTGCAGACGCACTTGTTAACAAAAAAGTTGCCGCCTGCGTAAATATTATTCCCTCAATTCGCTCAATTTACAGGTTTAAAGGAAAAGTCTGGGACGACGAAGAGTATTTACTTATAATAAAATCCACCCAGAGCAATTACAACGAGATTGAAAAGACAATTACCGAACTTCACAACTATGAAATCCCCGAAATCCTCTCATTCCCTATGGAAAAGGGAAGCAGAAATTTTTTAAAATGGATTGAGGAATCAGTCCTTTGATACAACTGTACCTTATTCGCCACGCACAGACACAATTCAACAAAGAACATATCTTTCAGGGTGTAACCGATAACGGCTTAAACGAGCAGGGTTTAAAGCAGGCTGAATTGATTGCCGATTACTTTGAAAACATAGATGTTGACGAGATTTACTCTTCCCCTTTAAACAGGGTTATTAAAACCGCAACACCGTTGGCTGAAAGAAAGGGCTTGAAAATTCAGATACTTGAAAACTTTTACGAGGTTGATTGCGGAAAGTGGGAAGGGAAAAACTGGTTTTACCTTGTGGAAAACGAGAAAGAAGATTTGAGAAAGTGGCTTCTGGACGCAAACTTTAAAGCGCCTGAAGGGGAATCACTTTTGGATGTTTACAATAGAATTGAAGAAACTGTTTTTAAATTGATAAAAGAGCCTGAAATGGATAAAACAATTGTTTTGTTCGGCCACGGCGGGGTAAACAGGGCTGTTATATGCCACCTTTTAGGCATACCCATAAACAGGGCTTTCAGGTTTGAGCAGTCAAACGGCTGTATTAACCTTTTTGAAATAAGCGATAAATTCCCGCCAAGGTTGATTATGCTAAACTATACCGCACACCTGAAGGAGGAAAAATGATTGGATTGAAAGATAAAATTGCGAATTCAATAATTGACTTTCTTAAACAAAATAATATTGACGCAAAGAAGGAAGATATACTCTTTATGTTTAAAAAGCCTGAAAAGTTAGAGTTTGGGGATATTGCATTTCCCGTTTTCAGGTATGCAAAGGATTTTAGAAAGCCGCCTGTTGAGATAGCCGAACAGGTTAAAGGCTTTTTTGAGGCAAACCCTTTAAAAGAGATAGAAAAGATTGAAGTTATAAACGGTTATGTAAACTTTCACATTTCCCCCCAATGGATGTTTGAAAAACTTGTAAAAGAGTTTGAGGAAAAAGGGGAAGATTTTTACAAAAGCGATGTTTTAAAGGGCAAAACCTTTGTTGTTGAGTTTTCTTCCCCGAATATAGCAAAGCCTTTCAGTATAGGGCATTTAAGAAGCACGGTAATTGGGAATTTTTTAAGAAACCTGCTTAAATCGCTTGGGGCAAATGTAATAGGTATAAACCACATAGGGGACTGGGGAACTCAATTCGGCAAACTTATAGTTGCCTTCAAACTCTGGGGCAATGAGGAAGAACTTGAAAAAGACCCTGTAAAGTACATGCTTTCCCTCTATGTCAGGTTTCACAAAGAGGCTGAAGAAAACCCCTCATTGGAAGACAAAGCGAGAGAGGCTTTCTTAAACCTTGAAAAGGGAAGTGAGGAAGAGAGAAAACTGTGGGAAAAATTCAGAACTTTGTCCTTGAAAGAGTTTGAAAAAACATATAAAAGGCTAAATGTTCACTTTGATAAAGTTTTAGGCGAGGCATTTTATTCGGATAAGATTGACAGGGTTGTAAAAATCCTTGAAGAAAAGGGACTTCTTGAAGAAAGCGAAAATGCCCTTGTGGTTAAACTTGACGATTACAATATGCCGCCGTGCTTAATTAAAAAGTCTGACGGTGCAACCCTTTACGCAACAAGGGATATTGCCGCCGCAATTTACAGAAAAGAAACATTTGACTTTGACAGAATGTTCTATGTGGTAGGCTCCGAGCAGAAACTTCACTTTAAACAGTTTTTCAAGGTGCTTGAACTTGCAGGGTTTGAATGGGCAAAGGATATGGAGCACATAGACTTCGGGTTGTACAGGTTTAAAGACGGCAAAATGTCAACGAGAAAGGGAAGGGTTATCCTTCTTGAAGAGGTTTTGGACGAGGCTGTAAACAGAATAAAAGAGATTATGAACGAGAAAAACCCTGATTTAACGGAAGAGGAAAGGGAAAATGTTTCCGAGATTTTAGGCACGGGGGCAATTATCTTCAACGATTTAAAAAACGACAGAATAAAGGATGTTCAATTCTCATGGGACGAGGTTTTAAACTTTGAAGGGGAATCAGGGCCGTACATCTCTTACTCTTTCGTCAGGTGCAAAGGGATTTTTAGAAAGGCGGAAGGGATTGAAGAAAGCGGGAAATACACTGCAACCCATGAAAGCGAAATCGCATTGATAAAAAAACTGTTTGAATTTAAAGATATTATGCTTTCGGCGTACAATAACAGGAAGAGCCATTTTATCGCTAATTACCTGCTTGATTTAACAAAGTCATTTACTACCTTCTACCACAATTGCAGGGTTGTTGGGGAAGACAAAGGGATTTCCTCTTTTAGAAAAATGCTTGTAAAATTAACAATGAATACCCTGAAAGCGGGAGCAGATATTTTAGGAATGAGGCTTCCCGACAGGATGTAGTTTAGATTAGGAATTAGAGATTAGAGATTTTGGATTTTGAATTAGGGATTTTGAATTAGGGATTTTGGATGAGAGATTTTGGATGATGGATGATGGATTTTGGAGTTTTGTTTAACCCTTTTTCTGGTGGGGGAAGGGCAAGAAATTTTAGAACTCACTTAAAAGAAAAGCTATTAAAAAGCGATAAAAAATTTATCTGGGTTGAAACAAAAAAGGCAGGGGACGGAACTGATATTACAAAATTTTTTCTAAACAAAGGGATAAAAAAGATACTTGTTTGCGGGGGAGACGGCACAATAAACGAAAGCGTAAATGCACTGGTTGAAAGCAACAAAGATGCCCACATATTTGTACTCCCCCTTGGCATAGGCAACGATTTTGTAAGGTCTATAAAACTTAACTTTGAGCCGGAAAAACTCCTTGATGTATTCCTTCAAGAAAAATACATAATAAAAAGTGTTGATTGCGGCAAAATAAATGATAGATTTTTCGTCAATAATTGCGGGATAGGTTTTGACGGGGCGGTTACAAAATTGGCGGAAAAGTTAAGGGGGACAAAAGACCCGTACACAAAAGCCGCTTTAAGAAAGATTTTATTTTACAGAGGCTTTAAGGCAAAGGTGAGGATTGACGGCAAATTAAAGGTTAACGGCAACCTGCTTCTTTTAGTGATTTCAAACGGTGAATACTACGGAAGGGGGATTAAAATTACGCCCGGTGCAAGCATAGACGACGGTTATTTCAACATATTGATTGTGGAAGATGTAAATGTTTTAAAAAGGCTTCCTCTTTTTCATTCCGTGAAAAAGGAAACCCACATAAAAAGGGAAGAGTTTAAGTTCTACAAAGGAAAAGAGATTGAGGTTGACTTCTTTGACAAAACAGTTGATTGCCACACGGACGGCTTGTATTTAAGTTTATCCGATGTTTCAAAGGTTTCAATCCTTCATAAAAAGATAAAAATAGCATACTCTCTGAAAGGAGATAAAAAGTGAAAAAGTTGATTTTACTAATGTTTATTGTTTTTTCCTTAATGTCTTATTCACAGGAGTTAATATACTCAAACAGTTTGAAGCCGGGAATGAAAGGCTACGGGCTAACCGTTTACAAAGGGGAAAAGATTGAAAAATTCAATGTTGAAATTTTAGGGGTGTTAAAAAATATGATGCCCGGGGAAAACAGGGTTTTAATCAGGTGCGAAGGCCCAATTGTAAACAAAGCGGGGATTATTGCAGGTATGAGCGGAAGCCCTGTTTATATCAACGGGAAACTTGCAGGCGCGGTTTCATTCGGCTGGGAATTCGGTAAAGAGCCTATCGGCGGGCTTACCCCTATTGAGGATATGCTTGATGTAATAAACACATACTCAAGCGGGAAAGCCAAAGAGATAATGTTTGAAAAAGTGCCTGATATTGAAGAGATAATTAACCCCAAACCTGAAAACTTTATGCCTGAAAGGTTAAAAAAGTTTTTCTCATCAAACGACTTCCTTGCGACAGGGTTTGAATCCCTTCCCTTTGCCTCTTCGGGAACGGGGGGTATTGACTCTACCTTTTATCAAAAACCCAAAGAAGGGGCTCCTATTGCCGTTGCCCTTACAAGGGGAGACTTAAACCTATATGCCATAGGGACAATAACCTATGTGAAAAACAACTACATACTTGCCTTCGGCCACCCTATGTTCGGACTTGGCCATGTGTCAATCCCCATTCACTCCGCTAAAATTTTAGCAATTTACCCCTCTTACAAATCCTCAAACAAAATAGGGATTATAGGAAAAGAGATGGGTGCGCTTGTAGAAGACAGAAGTGCCGCAATATTGGGGATTAAAGGCAAAAAAGCCTATATGATACCTATAAACATAAAATTAAACCTTAAAAGCAAAACAAAAGAGTACTCAATTGAGGTTGCCGAAGAGCCTCTTTTAACTCCCTTTTTGGTAAACCTTGTTTTTTCAAGCGTATTGCAGAATGCGACGAAAACGGTGGGGTTTTCAACATACAATTTAAGGGGCAAAATAAAGGTAAAAGGCTATCCCGACATAGTGTTAAACTCATTGATTACAGGGGCTAACTACCAGACAACCGTTTTTCAAATAGCCTCATTGGTAAGTGCGGTAATTCAAAACCCCTATGTTAAGGCAAGGATAGAAGGCATATCAGTTGACTTAAACTTTGTAGAAGACATAAGGTTTGCCCAGATAATGAAGGTAAAATCCTCGGCCACAAAGGTTAAAAGGGGCAAATCCGTTCACCTTCAGGTTTACTTAAAGCCCTTCCAGAGGGATACAATTATCAAAAATGTAATAATAAAAGTGCCTAAAACAATAAAGCCGGGAAAATACTACATTGAATTAGGAGACGGCTTTACCATAATGAAAAGGCAGTCAAAGGTGCTTGCAAGAAGGATTGAAACATTAGACGGCTTTATAAGGCTTGTAAACAGGTTTTTAAGGAACAACAAAGTGTATGTGTCTCTGGCAGGCACGACAAAAGCCGTATTTATGGGGGAAAGTGTTCAGCCTGATTTACCCGGCTCAATAGTTGACACAATAAAAACCCAGTCGGCTTACATTCCCAAAACAAACAAATGGAAAGAATACTACTCTGTTGACATACTCACCTTGCCCTATGTAATAAAAGGCTACTACCTCGTGCCGATAAATGTGGAGTGAGGGGAAGTGAGCAGTGAATAGTGAACAGTGAAAAGGTGAATGGTGAAAAGACGGTTTACTATTTAACGTAAAGGGGGTTTTATGGATGTTATAAAAGCAATTGAGGAAAGAAGGTCATACCGCTCAATAGAGCCTGTTGAAATAACCGATGACACAATACAACAACTTGTAGAGGCTGCATCATTAGCCCCTTCCTGTTATAACAACCAGCCTTGGAGATATGTCTTTGTTAAAAGCAAAGAAAAATTAAAGGAATTATTTGACGCACTGCCTGAAGGAAATTCGTGGGCAAAAAACTCTGCCCTCATTGTTGCTGTTTACACAAAGAAAGATTTAGACTGTGTGGTGGGAGATAGAGAATACTTCCTTTTTGATACAGGGCTATCGGTAGCATTTCTCATGCTCAGGGCTCAGGAATTAGGGCTTACCACCCATGCAATGGCAGGCTTTAACCCTGAAAAAGCAAAAAAAGTATTGCAGATTCCTGATGATAATAACTTAATCATATTAATGACAATAAGCAAAAAAAC
>WFPG01000080.1 GCA_015487755.1 Acidobacteriota bacterium | reverse complement strand
GAAAAAAGGGGGAGTGATGAAACGATTTTTTATGATTTTAATGATTTGTTTATTGCCTTTGACTTTGGTTAAGGGAGAAGATTTTTTGTTAAAAAAAGCAAGGCAATACTTTAAGCCTATTCCTTTCGGCCCGCCGGAATTGAAAGATAACCCATTAACTTTGGAGAAAATTGAACTTGGGAAGATGCTTTTTTTTGACCCCAGGCTTTCAAGCAATCAGTTTATAAGTTGCAATTCCTGCCATAACCTTGCTATGGGCGGAGCCGATTATCAGGAAACTGCGGTTGGACACGGATGGCAGAGAGGTGCGAGGAATTCCCCTACTGTTTTAAATGTTTTTTACAATGTTGCCCATAATTGGGACGGTAGTGCAAAAGATTTGCAGGAGCAGGCAAGGGAGCCTATTCAGGCGGAAGATGAGATGAATAACCCACCGGAAAGGGCTGTAGAAACCTTCAAAAGCATTCCTGAATATGTGGTTATGTTTAAGAAGGCATTTCCCATGGATAAAGACCCGGTTACGTTTGATAATATTACAAAAGCGTTAGAGGCTTTTGAGGCAACTTTGGTTACCCCTGACTGTAAATTAGATAAATTTTTGAGAGGGGATATTACCGCATTGAATAAAGAAGAAAAAGAGGGATTAAAGCTGTTTATTGAAAAAGGATGTGTCAAATGCCATAACGGAATTAATATAGGCGGAAACGCTTTTTATCCTTTCGGTGTTGAAAAAAAGCCTTCTGATAAAATATTAAAAGGAGATACCGGTAGAGCAAAAGTTACCCGTGCAAAAAAAGATGAGTTTTCATTTCGTTCCCCTTCTTTAAGAAATGTGGAATTAACGGCACCCTATTTTCATTCAGGCTCTGTCTGGTCTTTAAAAGAGGCTGTGAAAATAATGAAAGATACCCAGATTAGTAAAGAAATGTCGGAACAGGAAGCGGAATTGATTGTAAAGTTTTTGAAAACCCTGACAGGTAAACAGCCGAAAATAACTTTGCCTATCTTGCCTCCTTCCACGGATAGCACTCCGAAACCTCTTCAAGAGTAAAGATTGGAGATTTTTTTGAGCCCTTTTTAGGGCTCTTTTTTTGTAAAAATGTGAAGTATGTCATTTCGGCATATTTTTTATTGTGTTAAAAGCAGGGAGTGGGTTAATCTCGTGGCATATATTTTGATGTGCTAAGTGTTTGGTGAGCAAAAATTTGGTAAGCTTTTCAAAGATGGGATTGTAAATGGTTCCCCACTCCCCAATGGTTCATACTATATTGAACTGCAATAATTATGCCACAAAACTGTCTAAAAAGATATTAAAAATTTTGATACCATAATAACTGTTGTTAAGGAGGGAGTACGAATGTTTTTTTATAAACACAGGGTTAGGTACTATGAAACCGATAAAATGGGGGTAGCCCACCATTCATCTTTTGTTCTATGGTTTGAAAACGCAAGGGTTGAATTTTTAAGGCATTTCGGTATTGACTATAAGGGCATTGAGGATAAAGGTTTTAACCTTGCGGTTGTTGAGGTAAACGGAAGGTTTTTAAAGCCTGTTTTTTTTGACGAGTTGATTTCGGTGCAGGTTAACCTTGCAAAGTTTGACGGGGTTTATGCAAAATTTGATTATAAGGTTTTAAATGAAAAAGGTGAAACTGTTGTTAGAGGATACACAAAACACCTTGTTGTGAACAGGGATTTAAAGAGAAGCAAATTACCTGAAGATATTATTAAAAAAATAGAGAAAAGTATTTTAAAGAAAAGTTAGGAAAGGAATTTAGATATGCTGAAATTCGGGACGGCAGGCTTACCTCACGGAGCAAAATCGTATGAGCAGGGGTTTGAAATATTAAAAAAATTAGGGCTTGATTCAATGGAAGTGGAGTTTGTCCACGGTGTTAGAATGAAAAAGGAGAGGGCTGAAAAGATAGGAGAGTTGGCAAAAGGAAAAGGCCTTACCTTAACCTGTCACGGCCCTTACTATATAAACCTTAATGCAAAGGAAGAGGAAAAGAGGGAAGCAAGCAAACAGAGGGTGATAAATACAGTCCTTGCAGGAAAATACCTGGAAGCGGTAAGCATAACCTTTCATGCAGGGTTTTACCTGGGAATGCCTGATGATTTAGTTTACGAAAATATTAGAAAATCCCTTGAAGAGATTATGGAAGACTTAAAGTATGAGGTTGACATTCCCCAGATTGCCATTGAAACAACGGGCAAGCCGACTCAATTCGGTGATTTAACCGAGATTTTGAGGCTGACAAAGGATGTTGAAGGAATTTTTATTTGCATTGACTTTGCCCACCTTCATGCAAGAAGCATAGGAAGGTACAATTCAGCCAAAGAAACAGAGTTTGTTTTAAAAAAGGTTATTCAATACTGCGGGGAAAACGCTTTAAAACATATGCACTTTCATATAGCGGGAATTGAATACGGGCAAAAAGGGGAAAAGTATCATGTTAATCTGAAAGAGTCTGATTTAAGGTATGAAGAGATATTAAGGGTGTTAAAGGATTATGATGTTGAAGGGGTTGTTACATGCGAAAGCCCCAACCTTCAGGAAGACGCATGCCTTCTGAAGGAAACTTATTTAAGAATGTTGTAAACATTTTTCAAACTTTTTCGTAAATCTGTATGTGTGATGAATTAAAGGTAATAGAGAAGGTTTTAAACGGGGATGTTGATGCTTTCGGAATTCTTGTTAAAAGGTATGAAAAGCAGATTGTTAACTATATCTTCAGAATGATAGGGGATTATCAGGATGCTCTTGAACTTTCTCAGGAGGTTTTTTTGAAAGCATACCTTGCTTTAAAGAGTTATAAAAGCGAGTATTCGTTTTCAACCTGGCTCTACAGGATTGCCAAAAACAGAACTATTGATTTTATTAGAAAGAGAAAGTTAAGCACGGTTTCTATTGAAGGGCAGGGGGATGAAGACAGTTTAAAGCCTCAATACGAAGATTCGGGGTTAAAACCGGACGAGGTTTTTGAAAAACAAAGAAGGGCAAAATTGGTGGAAAAAGCGGTTTCAAAACTTCCGCTTGAGTATAGAGAGGTAATAATAATGTACCATGTTGACGGGTTAAAATACGAAGAGATTGCCGAAATTCTTAATTTGCCTATAGGTACGGTGAAAAACAGAATTTTCAGGGCAAGAAGACTTTTAAAGGAATTGCTGGAAGGTGAAATATGAAAAAATTATGTGAATTGCTTGAAAGGTATTTACAGGGAGATTTAAATAAAAATGAAACAGAAGTTTTTGAAAATCACCTGTTTGAGTGTGAAAAGTGTAAAAAAGAGGTTGAACTTGCAAAAGAGGTTGAAGAGTATTTAAACTCTATTCCGAAAGTTAAAGTGCCGGACAATTTTTCAAACATTGTAATTGAAAAAATTTATAACCATAAACAAAAAGTGCAAAGTTGGTACATATATGCAGCGGTTGCCTTTGTTTCATTTATTTCCGCTTTGATTGCAGGGAGTATGATAGGGTGGAAAAATGTTGCTGACAATGTTATTTACTTTGGAGAGAGCGTTTACAACCTTGCAACCTCTTTTTTAACTGCGGTTATTACACTGTCAGGTACATTGTACAATGCGCTAACACCTGGGAAGGTGAACGGAATTTCACTAATTTTTGTGTTTGTGGTAGTACTTGTGGTTTTTCTTAAATCTGTTAAAGTTTTTTCAAGTGTGGAGAGATGATTAAGAGAATAATTTTAACTGTTTTAACAATTTTCATACTTGCTTCACCAATAGATAGTTTTGCGCAAGAGGGGACAAAACTTTTTATTTTCCCTGCACATTCAGTAAAGGTTGAAAAACCGATAAAAGGAGATGTCCTTGTTGTGGGAAGGGATGTTGAAATTCTGGCTCATGTGGAAGGAAATGTTTCGGTTATAGGCGGGAGTATTCTGGTAAAAGGAGATGTTAAAGGCAATTGCGTTTCAATAGGAGGCGGAATTTATGTGAAGGGCGGAAGCATAGAGGGGGATTCGGTAAGCATAGGTGAGTTGTTCGGGAAAAACAAACTTTACCTTCTTTTGCTTAACTCATTTTTCTGGATAATTTCAATAGGCTTAGGATTGTACTTTTATGGGGATAATATCAAAGAAAATGCTTTTGAATTTGCCGATGATTTTATCAGGCTTTTCTTTTTTGGTTTTTATTCGTTAATTGCTTTAAGCATTCTGTCTTTAATTTCTTTTGCGTTAATCAAAGTTGGGATTGGCTTTATTCTTTTTCTTGCAGTTTTTTTTGTTGTTTTTGCTATATATGTGTTTTCAATACTTACCCTGTTTTACTTTTTCGGGGATTTTATTTCAAAATTGCTAAAAACAAATTTTGCGGATTCCCTGAAAATGTTTATAGGTTTGGTTGTTTATCAATCTTTAAAATTTATTCCGCTATTCGGTTTTCTTGCTTTTTTAATTCTTTTAAGCGCATCTTTCGGGGCCACTCTCTACTCAAAATTCGGTACTTTTAAATCATGGTTCGGTCTTCCCAGGTTCTGGGGGGAATAACTCTATTCAAAGT
>WFPG01000079.1 GCA_015487755.1 Acidobacteriota bacterium | reverse complement strand
GTTCAGGGCTTAAATTTATTTTTAAATGAAAAAGAAAACCAGATAAAGGTTTTTGCGGGGAAATTAAACGATTTGTCACCTTTAAACATTGTTGAGAGAGGTTATGCTATAGTAAATGACAGTGACGGCAATGTAATTCAAACTGTAGAAAAAGTAAAACAAGGGGACTTGATAGAGGTTAACTTAAAAGACGGCATACTTGATTGTAATGTAAACAAAATAAAAATAAAAGAGAGGTAATTATGGCTAAGTTTGAAGAAAAATTGAAAAGGCTTGAAGAGATAGTGGACAAATTGTCCAGCCCCGAACTTGAATTGGATAAATCTTTAAAACTCTTTGAAGAGGGTGTTAAACTGGTTAGAGAGTTGAACACAGAGTTAAACGATGCAAGAGGAAAGGTTATTGAGTTTCAAAAATATCTTGAAGAGATAGAGGCGCAGGATACCGAAGTTGAAGAAGGGACAGAAGAAGCCGATGACAGTGATACCCCTTTCTGATTATTTAAAAGAAAAAAGAGAGTTTTTTGAGCAAAGAATAAGGGATTATTTCCCCTCAACATTTAAGGAAGCTGACATTGTCCTTAAAGCAATGGAGTACTCATTTTTTGCGGGAGGCAAAAGGTTCAGGCCTGTTCTTGCTTTAACGGTATGCGACGCATTGGGATTGAATGGTGAGGATTTAATTCCCGCATGCCTTGCCATTGAAATGATACATACCTATTCGCTTATACATGACGACCTTCCCTCAATGGACAATGACGACTTTAGAAGAGGCAAGCCTTCCAACCACAAGGTTTTCGGGGAAGGAATGGCAATCCTTGCGGGAGACGGCTTATTGACAGAAGCGTTTTATATTGCCTCACATTTTCCCGAAAAAGAGGAATTAACAAATGGAAAATTGAAATTTATAACAGCATTGTCAGAGGCTGCCGGGATAAGGGGAATGGTAGGCGGGCAGGTTATGGACATAGACGAAAGCAAGCCTTTCAACGAGCAATTTCTTGAAAAATTACACATGGCAAAGACAGGGGCAATGATAAAAATATCAGCATTGGCACCCCTTATTATTTTCAATGATTACCGTTTTTACAATGAAATTGAAAGTTATGCCTCAAATTTGGGGCTTTTATTCCAGATTACAGACGATATCCTTGATGTTGAAGCCTCAAGCGAGAAGTTGGGGAAAACCGCAGGCAAGGATATTGAGCAAAACAAACTCACTTTTATAACCCTTTTCGGGCTAAAAGGGGCAAAAAAAAGGGCAAAAGAGGTGCTTGAAAAAACAATCGCCTGTGCAGAAAAAATTCCTAACAATGAATACCTTGTTAAGTTAGCCGAATATATTTACTCAAGGGAAAAGTAAATGCACTTTACTGAAATATTGCTAATTGCTTTTTCTCTCGGTATTGACGCTCTTGCGGTTTCCGTTTCCCTTTCCTTATTTCTCAAAAACCCTGACAATAAGCAAAAGTTTAGAATTTACTTTCACTTCGGGCTTTTTCAATTTCTATTTCCTTTAATCGGCTACTATTTTATTGAGGTTTTCAATATAAATTCGGGAAGGTTCGGAAAGATTGCAGGGGGAACAATTTTGATTATATTAGGGTTGAAGATGTTTATTGAAGGGTTAAAGGAAGAAAAAGAAGGATTTGACGAAGAAAAAGACATTACGAGAGGGTTTTCCCTTATCCTTTTTTCTTCAGGAGTGAGCATAGACGCCCTTTCTGTTGGGGTGTCAATGGCTCTTGTGAATAAAGGGATTTGGCTTTTGGCGGTATTAGCGGGGGTTTTAACCTCAGTAATGTCTTTTATAGGAATTGGTTACGGAAGGTTTTTAGGTTTAAAATTCGGGGAATACTCAGAATTGTTCGGCGGGTTAATACTTTTTATTTTAGGTTTAAAGATAGGGTTTTTTTAAATGGGAGACTTTCTTCACCTTGAAGATTTAATTGAAGACATTAACTTTAAGGGATTAGGCCCTGCGACAGTAAAGAGGCTTAAAGGGAAAGGTTTGAAAACAATTGAAGATTTACTGTATTTTTTCCCTTTAAAGTACAATGAAATGTCAAATTTTAAAAAAATAGCCTATACAAAGCCGGATGAAAAGGTTTCCTTAAAGGTTAAAGTAAGGACTAAAAGGTTTAAAAGAAGTTTTAGAAAAAAAATCCCCATGCTTGAGGCAATCGCATCCGACGAAACGGGAAATATTAAACTTATTTGGTTTAATCAACCTTACCTCGCCCCTATGATTAAAAGCGGGGCGGAGATTATAGTTTTCGGAAAAACTTCGTGGAAAAACAATGATTACTGTATGGTAAACCCTATAGTCAAGTTTATTGACGCAAAGAGTTTTTCCGAACTTAAACTTGAAATTGAGCCTGTTTACTC
>WFPG01000078.1 GCA_015487755.1 Acidobacteriota bacterium | reverse complement strand
TAAAAGGCAGAGTAACCAGCCAGGAATAAACTATGTCCCTTATTATTTTTAAGTTTAAGCCTGCAATCCCTCTTGCAAACCCTACTCCTATTACCGCTCCCACAAGGGTATGGGTGGTTGAAATAGGAAGCCCTAACTTTGAGCAAATAAGTATAGTGGTTGCTGCCGAAAACTCGGCAGAAAAACCTCTTGAAGGGGAGATATCGGTAATCTTTTTACCTACAGTCTCAATCACTTTGTAACCGTAAGTTGCAACACCTATGGCAATTCCGGCGCCACCTAAAGCCAGCACCCAATCGTAGACAACGGCATTTTGCTTAACAGCACCTTCCTTCAAAACATTAACAATTGCACTCAACGGCCCTACAGCATTTGCCACATCGTTTGAACCGTGAGCAAAAGCGACATAACAGGCGGTTATAACCTGCATAAAAGCAAATATTTTCTCTACCCTATTCAACTTTTGATGGTAATCATATTCTGTGTGAGATTTAGCCATTTTTAGTAGAAAAAATGAAATAACCGAAACTAAAAGAAAAACAATAAAAGAGATTTCAATAGCCCTGTCAAGGGTTATGGATTTTAGTTTCAACCCTTTGTAAATTACGCTCATAGTAAGGATAAACCCGAGCATTCCTATGAGAAAAGGGCCTTTTTTCTTTAATTCCTCAACAGGGTTTTCTTTTTGAAGTATCTTTTTACTTACAAACATAAAAATTATATAAGCGAAAATACCCCCTACAATAGGAGATATAATCCAACTTAAAACTATTTTGCCGACACCGCTCCATTTAACTGCACTTGTGCCCCCTGCAACAAGCCCGAAACCTATAACAGCCCCTACAATTGAATGGGTGGTTGAAACAGGCAACCCGTAGTAGGTGGCAAGGTGAAGCCATATTGCTGTTGCTATTAAAGCGGCAAGCATACCTAACACAAAATGGGAAGGGATAGAGGAAAATATGGATATATCAACCATTCCCTTTCTTATTGTCTGGGTTACATGAGAACCAACAAGGTAAGCTCCAGAAAACTCAAAGACAGCCGCTATTAAAACAGCCTGTTTTAGAGAAATGGCTTTTGAGCCTACCGAGGTTCCCATTGCGTTTGCAACATCGTTTGCCCCCACATTCCATGCCATGTAAAAACCGAAAACAATTGCAAGGATATAGATAATTGTATTGAAATCCATATCTCCCCCGATTATTTGCTAATCATCATTCTTATTCTATTGCCCACTTTTTCGCTTAAATTTGCAATATCGCCGAATTTGTTGAATATTTTAGGCCATAGAAATATTTCGGAGCATTTTAGTTTATCCTCTATTTCAAATACCTTTTTTGCCAACTTTCTCTGGACTATATCACATTCATGCTCTTTTTCCCCTAAAGAGTCTATCATTTCAAAAATATGCTTAACCTCAGGGCCTCCAAATGCACTTTCAAAAGCAACATCCATTTCACAAACAATGTTGTACAATTGTTCAAATGTTTCCATTACCTTGCCTTTAAATTCTGCAAGCAAAGGCTTAAACTCTTCGGGAATTTTTAATTCTTTTAAAGTTAACAATGCGGCAAAGTCTTCGGCAGTATCTGCAATTGAATCCTGGCTTGCAAGAACTGATAAAATTGTTTGCTTATTGAAAGGAAGAAAAATTGTGGTGCTAATCCCGTTTCTCAATTCATTTTTAATAATGTCAACTTCATGCTCAAGTTTTGAAACCTCGTTTGCATACTCTTCTAAAACCGAATGGTCTGCCCCTGCAATTAAAAGGTCAACCATCTCAGCGGTTTTAACAACACATTCTTTAATTTTTTCAATCTGCTGCTTCAAAGGTGAAAAAGGAGATTTGCTAAAAATCTCAAAAATGGAAACGCTCATACATCCCTCCAAAAAGTTTTAACAAAAAAAATCCCCTCAAAAATGAGGGGATAAAAATCAATCCAATAAGTGAATAATTAAACCACTTCTCAACTTTGGCTCAAACCATGTTGATTTGGGAGGCATAACCTGCCCTGCGTCCGCAATATTCATTAACTGCTCAACAGTTGTAGGATACATTGAAAAAGCAACGGCATAATCTCCAGAATTAACAAGCCTTTCCAATTCCGCTGTTCCCCTTATTCCGCCGATAAAACTGATTCTTTCAGATTTTCTCGGGTTTTCAATACCTAAAATAGGGGCAAGCAAATACTCCTGCAAGATGTACACATCAAGGGATTTAACAGGGTCATTGTCATCTACAATGTGAGGCCTGGGGGTTAAAGTGTACCATTCACCGTCAAGGTACATTGAAATTTCGTGAACCTTGGTAGGCTTATCAATCCCTGTCTTCTCAACATTGAAGTTCTCTTCAGCCTTTTTGAGAAATCCCTCTTTGTTTAAGCCGTTTAAGTCTTTAACAGCCCTGTTGTAAGGCAAAATCTGTAATTGATTGTGAGGGAAGTAAACTGCAAGAAAGTAATTGTACTCCTCTTCACCTGTGTGGTTCGGGTTTTCTTTCTTTCTCCATTCCCTTACCTTTGCACCCGACGCGGAGCGGTGATGCCCGTCTGCAATGTAAACAAAAGGGATTTCTTCAAACTTTGATTTCAGTGTGTCAATTGTTTTTCTGTCTTTGATTACCCAGAATGAATGTACTACCCCGTCATCAGAGGTAAAATGGTATTCAGGCTCATTTTGAGTTATTTTTTCAATAATGCTGTCTATTTCTTCCTGTGCTTTGTAAGTGAGGAAAACAGGCCCCGTGTTAGCATTTGTTGTGTAAACATGCTTAATTCTGTCTCTTTCTTTGTCTTCCCTTGTAAACTCGTGCTTCTTTATCCTGTCTTCAAAGTAATCTTCAGCCCACGCACAACCTACAATACCAGTCTGAATATGGTCTCCCATCTGTTGCCTGTAAACATAGAGGTACTCCTCGTCATCCTGCACAAGATAACCTTCTTTAATTAGTTTTTCAAGGTTTTCTTTAGCCTTTTGATACACCCTTTCATCGTAAATATCAATTGAAGGGTCAAGGTCTATTTCAGGCCTTACAACATGCAAAAAGGAAAGAGGGTTTCCTTCAGCCATTTTCCTTGCTTCTTCAGTGTTTACCACATCATACGGCGGAGAGGCAATTTTGTCAACAAACTCTCTTTTAGGCCTTACCCCTTTAAACGGTTTTATTCTAACCATCTATGCCTCCGATTTTATTTAATTCTGTCTTTTAGCAAATCTTCTAATGTAGGCATTCCGATTTCCTGAAGCTCATAGTAAACCCTTGTTGAAGGCTTGTTGATATTTATAACCCTTCTCAAATCAATGGGGGTTCCTATAACAACCGCATCACAGTCTGCCGCATTGATTGTTTTTTCAAGGTCTTTAATCTGCTGCTCACTGTAACCCATTGCAGGCAAAAGTATGCCTATTTCAGGGTATTTTTCATAAGTTGCCTGAATCTTGCCAACAGCCCATGGCCTCGGGTCAACAAGTTCTGCGGCACCGAATTTTTCTGCCGCAACCGTGCCTGCACCGTACTCCATACCGCCGTGAGTTAGTGTCGGGCCGTCTTCTACAACAAGCACTCTCTTTCCTTCAATAACAGAGGGGTCTTCAACAAAAATCGGGGAAGCAGCCTCAATAATCCTTGCTTCAGGGTTAAGCATCCTTATATTCTGCCTTACCTCGTCAATATCAAAGTAATCAGCGGTGTCAACCTTGTTTATTACAACTATGTCCGCAAGGTGAACATTTGCCTCGCCGGGGTAGTATTCAAGTTCATGCCCCGGCCTGTGCGGGTCTGCAACTGTAATCATTACATCTGGTTTGTAAAAAGGCATATCGTTGTTTCCGCCGTCCCATACAATTACATCTGCCTCTTTTTCCGCTTCCCTTAAAATAGCCTCATAGTCTACACCTGCATAAACAACAATCCCCTTTGCTATGTGAGGCTCGTACTCTTCCATTTCTTCAATAGTGCATTTGTGTTTGTGTAAATCTTCAATTGTTTCAAACCTCTGGACTTTCTGGGCTTCCAAATCACCGTAAGGCATAGGGTGTCTTACAGCAACAACCTTTTTGCCCATCTTTTGTAAAATATCGCAAACCCTTCTTGTTGTCTGGCTCTTTCCGCAACCTGTTCTAACTGCACAAACAGCAACAACAGGTTTTGTTGACTTTAACATTGTCCTGTGGCCGCCCATAACCATAAAATCAGCGCCGGCGGCATTTGCAATTGCGCTTCTATGCATAACATACTGATACGGAACATCTGAATATGAGAAAACCACAAGTTCAACATTGTGTTTTTTTATAAGTTCAGGCAATTCTTCTTCCGCATAAATGGGAATTCCGTCGGGATAAAGCTTTCCTGCTAAAGACGCAGGATAAACCCTGCCTTCAATATCGGGAATCTGAGTTGCTGTAAATGCTACAACATTGTACTCCTCATTATCCCTGAAAAAACAGTTAAAATTATGAAAATCCCTTCCCGCGGCGCCCATGATAATAACATTGGTCTTTTTCATTACTCCTCCTCCTTTGAAAAGATGTTTGCCAGAATAGCCTGGGAAACATACATTAAATTCTTTGAGTATTCATTAATAACAAGTTTGTCTTTTACATCCGAACAGATTTCCTCTCCAATCCTTAAAGGCATTGGATGGAAAATCAAAACATCTTCTTTTCCTGTCTTTTCAACCAATTTTGCATTCACGGTATAACCTTTAAAATCCCTGTACCTTTTTTCCTTTTCCTCTTCCATCCCGATGGATACCCAAACATCTGTAACAATAACATCTGCCCCTTTAATCTCGTCAAGATTGTTTGTTAGGGTTAAGTTACCGCCAGAATCTTTATTTAAAGTTTCGCAATGCTCCACTACTTCAGGATTAGGCTCGTAATCTTTAGGGGTAATAACGGTAAGTTTAATACCGAAAATACTGCAAAATATCATCAAAGAATGGCAGGTATTGTACCCGTCTCCCACATAGGCAAAGTTCAAGCCTTTAAAATTTCCTTTTAATTGCTTAACGGTATAGCCTATATTCAATGCCACAATGGGAATAAACATTGCACTCATGCTGTTTATAACAGGGATTGAACCGAAATTGGCAAAGTCTTCAACATCCTGGTGGGACAAAGCCCTTATAACAAGTGCGTCAAGGTAATGAGATAACGCTTTGGCTGTATGGTAAATTGATTCCCCTCTTGATAATTGAAGCTCTGAAGTTTTAAAGAATATAGGGTTTCCGCCTAACCTGTATATCCCGCTTTCAAACGCAAACCTGCTTCTGGTAGATACCTTTTGAAAATAAAGCCCAATTACTTTGCCTTTTAAAGAATCTGAAAATTTCTCTGGGTATTTTTTTATATTGTCCGCTATTTCAAAAATTTTTAATATCTCTTCTCTTTTAACATCTTTAAGTGTTAAAAGATGCTTCACGGCACAATCCTTGTTCCGACTTTTGAAATATTGTCGGTTTTCTCAATCGCTTCCGCAGATGTTATTAAAACCTCTTTCCCGCCGTTCTTTATATACTCAATTGCCGCTTCTATTTTAGGCTTCATGCTGCCGGGGGGAAACTGCCCCTCTTCAAGCATTTGTTCGGCCTCTTTAACGGTAATTCTGTCAAGCGCTTTCTGGCTCGGTTTTCCAAAATCCCTGTAAACCTTATCTACCCCGGTGAGAATTATAAATAAATCTGCTTTAAGGCTTCTTGCAAGCAAACTTGAGGTGTAGTCTTTGTCAATTACAGCCTCTACCCCTAATAAATAGCCTGATAAATCCCTCTTGACAGGAATTCCGCCGCCACCGCCTGCAATTACTGTATAGCCTGAATCAAGTAGCACCTTTATTGCGTCAAGTTGGACAACTTCCAGAGGTTTTGGTGAAGGGACAACCTTTCTCCAACCCCTTCCCGCATCCTCTTTCATGTGCCACTTCTTTGTCCTCATCAATTCTTCAGCCCTGAATTCAGGATAAAACGGGCCTACAGGCTTTGTAGGGTTTTTAAAAGCAGGGTCTTTATCATCAACAACAACCTCGGTAATAACCGTCGCAACTTTAGGCTCTTCTTTAGCGGCAATAAGCCTGTTGATAAGTGTCCTTTCAATAATATACCCCATACTTCCTTCAGTCATTGCGCCGCAAATATCAAGGGTGTAAGGTGGAATTTCGCTTATAGCCCTTTCCTGCTGAATTAGTATGTTTCCCACCTGAGGGCCGTTGCCGTGAACTATAAGCAGTTTGTAGCCGCTTTTTATTACATGAAACATCATTTCGGCCGCTTTTTTGGCATTTTCAAGTTGTTCAGCCTGAGTGCCTTTCTGCCCTGCCTGTATAAGGGCATTGCCGCCAAAGGCAATTACCGCAGTTTTTTTCATAAAAACCTCTTACTTAACCCTGTATCCGGGCTTTGCGCCTTCTTCAGGCGTTAAAAGAAAAGGTTCTCCGTCCTCTCCGGACGCCGCAAGAAGCATACCATTAGATTCCACTCCCATCAACTTCGCAGGTTTCAGGTTTGCAACAACAACAATCATTCTTCCCACAAGGTCTTCAGGTTTATACTTCTTGCCGATGCCTGCTACAATCTGCCTTTTTTCGTCTCCAAGGTCTATTTGAAGTTTCACTAATTTATTTGATTTTTCAATCTTTTCCGCTTCAATAATCTTTGCAACCCTTAACTGAACTTTTGCAAAATCCTCAATTGAAATTCTGTTATCATTTTCCACTTTTTTCTCCTCCTTTTGAGCTTTATTTTCCATGTCTTTGAAGTATTCCTTTATATCTATTCTCGGAAAGAGATGCTCTTTTATCGCATTTACCTTTGTTCCGCCTTCAAGCACCCCGAATTTCAAAAAAGATAGCGGGCTTTCTTCAATATTCCTGTCAAAACCAAGCCTTTCCCATATCTCCTGCGCTTTTTTAGGCATAACAGGAGACAGGTACAGCGCAACCAGCCTTAAAGACTCAGCAAGCACATAGAGCACAGTATCAAGCTTTGCTTTTGCAGATTGGTCTTTTACAAGTTTCCATGGCTCAACAGTGACAATGAATTTGTTTAAATGGTTAAGGAAAACCCAGACTTCCGCAAGGGCTTTATGAAATTGATAGGTATCAAAGTAACTTTCCCAATTAACCCCACAGGTTTTGGCAAGTGATTCAATTTCTTTAAACTCTTCCGATTCCCTATCCGGCTCGGGAATAATTCCGTCTCTGTATTTGGAAATCATTGACAGCGTCCTTGAGACAAGGTTGCCTAAATCGTTTGCTAAATCTGAATTAAGCCTTGAGAGAAATGCCTCGTCTGAAAAGTTGCAATCGTTACCGAATACCATTTCCCTCATTAAAAAGTACCTTAAAGCGTCTGCGCCGAACTGTTCAAGAAGGTATTGAGGCCTGACTATATTTCCTACAGATTTGGACATCTTCCCAGAATCTTTAAGCCACCAGCCGTGGGCATAAACCGTTTTAGGCAACGGCAACCCTGCCGACATTAAGAATGCTGGCCAGTAAACTGCATGAAACCTTAATATGTCTTTACCTACAAGGTGCAAATCGGCAGGCCAGAATTTTTTGAACAGTTCTGTTTCTTCCGGGTAACCTAACGCTGTGATATAGTTTGAGAGTGCGTCAAGCCATACATACATAACATGCTTTTCGTCTCCCGGAATAGGTATACCCCATTTAAAACTTGTTCTTGATATTGATAAATCCTTTAATCCGCCTTTTACAAATGAGATAACTTCGTTTCTTCTGTTTTCAGGCTGAATAAAATCGGGATTTTCTTCATAAAATTCAAGTAACTTTTTTTGATATTTAGACAATTTAAAAAAGTAAGATTCTTCTTCAACATCCTCAACAGGCCTTCCACAATCGGGACATTTATTGTTTTTTGCCTGAAACTCGGTTAAAACAGCCTCACAGGAAACACAGTATTTCCCTTTGTATTTATCAAGATAGATATCACCGTTTTCTTTCATTTTTTCAAATAAGGCTATAGCCCCTTTTATATGCCTTTCTTGAGTGGTTCTTATAAAATCATTATTCTTAATGTACAGTTTAGGCCAGAGTTTTTTATAGTTTTCAACAACAGAATCTGCCAGTTCAATGGGGCTCATTCCCTTTTCTTTTGCAGCCTTTTCAACCTTTAACCCGTGTTCGTCTGTCCCTGTTAGAAAGTAAACCTCATACCCCATCAATTTTTTATACCTTGCAATCACATCGGCAACAACGGTTGTGTAAACATGTCCGATATGAGGGAGGTCATTAACATAGTATATCGGGGTGGTAACATAAAATTTTTTGTTTTCCATACCCTCTCCTTTATATTTCTTTCATATGAATTCTAATTTATAAAAACTTTAGTTTCAACAAAATTTAGTGTATAAATCACAAAGATTAAATTTAATTTGTTTTTAAACGCATTGGCAAGTAAAATATAGAGTATGAAAATTAGAAAAATCAACAAGTACGAAATTGTGGATGTAATTGGACAGGGTTCAATGGGAGTGGTTTATAAATGCATAGATACCGTCTTAAACAGGTATGTGGCTTTAAAAACATTAAACCTTCAACTTGCAAGCAATCCCGAGATAAGAGAGAGGTTTTATAGAGAAGCGAAAATACTTGCAAACCTGACTCACACCAATATAGTTCAGGTTTATGAGTTAAAAGAATTTGAAAATTTCTGTTACATTGTTATGGAATACCTTGAAGGTGAAAGTTTAAAAAGCATTATAACCAATAAAAAACCGTTATCCCACCTTTCAAAACTTGAAATTGCAAGGCAAATAGCAAGCGGTATTGCATATGCACATTCAAAAGGGGTAATTCATAGGGATTTAAAACCTGCAAATATTTTTATCAGGGAAGACGGCGTAGTTAAAATCCTCGATTTCGGGGTTGCAAAATTAGCAACATCGGATATGACAGCAAAGGGCACAATTTTAGGCACTATTTCATACATGGCACCGGAACAATTGAGAGGGTTGGATGTTGACGAACGGTCGGATATTTTTTCAATAGGTGCAATTATGTATGAAATGTTTTCGTATAATAAACCGTTTCATGCTACAAGTGTAACTGAAGTAATGAGTAAAATAGTAAACAAAACTCCCGATTATATACCAAGGGCACCGAAGGATATAAACGGAATAATCTTCAAATGCCTTGCAAAAAACCCGTTAGAAAGGTATCAAAGTGCAGAAGAATTGAGAACGGCAATAGAAGAACTTATAGCAAAACAAAAACAAAAAAAACAGAAATCAAAGAGTTTTATAGACCACTCAATAACCTCTCAAATTCTTAATGTTAAAGAGCAGATAAAAAAACTGAAAGAGTTAAAGAATAAAATAGATGCACATATAAAAAAGGCAAAACAATTACTAAAAGAAGACAATCTTAAAGAAGCAATAAAAGAAGCGGAAAAAGTACTTGAATTAGACAACGCCAACCAGGAGGCTGAAAAGATAATAGAAAAAGCAAAAAGGTTTCTTCAACTAAAACAAGAACAGGAAAAACTTAAAGGAAAATGGATTAAAGAAAAACTGATTGAAGCAAATGAGCAGTACGATAGCGGCAACCTTATAAAAGCGTGTGAAATTTGTGAAAGTATTTTAAAGGTTGATCCTTCAAACCATGACGCAAAAGTGATAAAATCCATTTGTATAAAAAAGATAAAGGAATTTCTTGAAAGAATTGAATAAATTAGCAATATTTGACTTAGACGGTACATTGGTTGATTCAATAGATGACCTTGTTTTATCCGCAAATGAAACAAGGAAACTTTACAATCTTTCTCCACTCTCAAAAAATGAAATAGCCTCATTTGTGGGAGACGGATTAAATAAATTTGTCCAAAGACTTTTCAATGACGTTTCCATAGAGTTGGAAGAGGCAATAGTTAATTTCAAGAAAAAATACTTTATTCATTTAACAGATAATACAAGGTGTTATCAAGGAATGCCTGAATGTGTTGAACAATTAAAAAAATCAGGCTTTATTGTAGGAATCCTTTCAAACAAAACCGAAAAATTATCCAAACTTGTCGTTGAACAATTGTGGGAAAAGAATCCGTTCGATTTTATATACGGCGGAGACAGTTTCCCTGAAAAGAAACCTTCTCCTCTACCGATTGTAGAGATTTTACAAAAATTTAACGGAGATAAAAATAATAGTTTCATGGTAGGCGACAGTTGCAATGATGTTATTAGCGGGAACAAAGCGGGGATAAAAACCATTGCCGTTACTTTCGGATTTAACGGCACTTCTCATTTAATTGGTTGCAAAGCAGATTATGTTGCCAACACACCGCAAGAAATTTGTAATTTTATTTTAGAGAAAGTTAGGCTATCTTAAAAAAACCACAAAAGCACCTTCCCCTCCGTGGGCTTTAGGAGCGGTACCGAAACTTTTAACAAATTTATTTCCTTCAGTTTTAAGCCACTTTTCCACAAAGGGTTTCAATGCGGCACCCTTTTCCGAATGCTTTCCCTTGCCTGTAATAATGAGGACAATTTTTAACCTTTCACCCTTAGCATTAATAAAAAATTCTTTTAAATGTATTGCTGATTCCTCTCTTGTTAAGCCGTGTAAATCAAGTTGATCGTCAATATTTAGAATAGATTTTTTAGGTATTTTAATTTTTTTAGGTGAAATATTTTTATTTTTATCTTTTGGAAAACCGTCAATTGTCAGCTCCCGGATATGCCTCACAAATTCTTGATACTCTTCCTGTTCTCTTTCTTCTTTTTTTAAACCAAAAACCTTTTCCCAATCATCGTCAGTTATCTTTTTCATTTCTTTCGTAAAACAAGTATCATTCTCCAGGAATCTTTAGAATTATCAAGAGGCTTGTCAAACCTGAAAGAGCCGAATGAATTTACCAGCTCAAATTGTTCTGAACAATCAATATAATGAAGTATTTCCTGGTATAAATATATTCTAAATTTCTCTTCCATCTTAATCTCTAACTCTTCGTTATTGTCCCTTACCCTGATAATAGGCTTGGTAGTAACAATATGCGTAAGCAAATCAACACTACTTCTTTCATTATCCCATTCTACTTCAACTTCAATAGAACCTTCGGACTCTATCCAGCTATTGGTGGTAGAAGGTTCGTTTGTAATAAACTCTCTCGGGTGGTTCATTTCAATAATGTACAATCCACCGCTATCCAACGCCAACGCTACCCTTTTTAAATGCTCCTCAACATCCTCATTTCTCAAAAGGTAATTAAAACCGGTTAACAGATTTATTGCACACCCGTATGTTTTTTCTGTTGAAAAAGAAACCATGTTGTCAACCCACAGATACGCATTAACCCCGCTTTGCTCTGCCTTTTTCTTTGCATACTCAATCATCTTAGGGGAAATATCAAACCCGCTTACATCAAGCCCCCTCTTCCCCATCTCAATAAGGTGAGAACCTGTACCGCAGGCTATATCAAGGAGAGAAAAATTATTAGACCTGGAATGAACTGCTATTTGTTTCTCAATAAAATCACATTCCAGGTCTAAATCCCTATAGCCGAACGCTATATCGTAATATTGAGGGTAATTGTAAATACTCATTAGCTAATTTTTATTAGCCTTCAAACTCTTCTGATTCTTCTTCACCAGCGAGATCATTTTCAATGCCTAACCTTGCGCAGGCACCTGCATAAACCTGTAAAGCCGCTTTTTTTGCCTTCTGCAATTCAGCCAATTTCTGTTTAACCCTTGCCAATTCTTCTTCAATCTGATTGTCAATATCAGCAATCTCGTTTTTTACATGCTTTAAGGTTTCTTCATAAAACTTTTTTTGATCATCGCTTAATACACCCATAAAAACCTCCCGTTAAAATTTAAATAAAAATGTATCATATACTTTTACTTTTACTCCGTTTTTTGTAGCAGGCTCAAACTTCCATTTCTTCAGAGCTTTGATAACCTCTTTATCAAGCCCGTAAGGCCTTCTCATCTTTCTAAGTACCCTAACCTCAACAACATTCCCGTTTTCGTCAATCAAAGCCTGAGCAATTATTGTTCCGTGCACTCTTTTTCTTTTCGCCGCCAGTGTATATCTGGGCTTAACCTTTTTAACAGGTACGGGTTTCACAACATCATCGGTAAGAGGCACCAAATCGCCTTCTTTAACCTCAGGTTGCTGAACCTCCTGTTTAGCTGGCGGCTCGATGTTTGTCTCAGTAGAAGGCTGGCTAACCTCTTTTTTAGGCTGCTCAACCGTGGTTTTCTGAGTTTCAGGTTTTAACTGTGGCTGTTCAACCGTTTTTGTTGCCTCAGTAGTTTTGTTCTTCTCACTTACCCCCTTTTGAGGAGCATTTTCATTAACGGGAGGTTTATTTGTTGTTAAATTGCTATTTGCCTGAGTTGAGGTAACTACAGGTTTGGTTTCATTTTTAGGTTTATTAACCGTATTTTTTTGCGTTTTAGGTTGGGTGATTTGTTTTTCTGAAGCCTTTTTCTTTTCCTCTTCAAGCTTTCTTCTCTTTTCTTCTAAAGCCTTTCTTTGAGCTGCTAATTGTTGCTCCAACTTTTTCTTTTGTTCTTCAATTTTCTTTTTAGTTAACTCTTCTATCATCTGCTGCTTTTTCTTTTCTATGTCAGGCAATACATTCTGCGCGGTATCTGTAGCCTGAGTCTGTTCATTTTGGTTTTGCTCTGATACAACATTGTTTCCTTCAGTAGACTGAGTTTGCACGGTTGTCGGTGTCTCGGTTTCTTTTTGCTGAGCAATTTGTGTTTTAGCAACAGGTTTTTCAACCTTTTTCTTAGATGAAATAAAATATCCGATAATCGCTACAAGAATGACTGCAACAATTGCTCCCACAATAAAAACCATTTTATTGCTCTTTTCTTCTTTCTCTAATTTTTCAAGCTCTTCTTTTTCATACTTTTCAAGGTCTTCAGGATTGGGAACAACCACTGTGCCTGTATTCGCCCTTCTATCAGGTATTTCTTCAAAATCTTCAGATTCCATATCAGACTCTGAAATAGAGAAATCTTCAATAGGTGCTTCTTCCTCAACAACCTTTTGTACTGTACTCGGTGTTTCAACTTTTTCCTCTTCAGCAGGCACTTGATCAACAACAAGTTTTTCACCCATCTCTTTAATCTTTTTCAAATCTTCTTTATAAAGTGCATTTATAAACTCAGCTACTATTCTCTCATTCACTGTATAAGGAAGAGAATTTAACACATCAAGGATGTCTTGTTCCATCTCCTTTGCACTTTGATATCTCTTTTCTTTGTCTTTTGTTAATGCCTTATCTATTATTCTTGCTGTTTTTTCAGAAACTCTCGGGTTTACCTCTCTTATAGGAACATAATCAACATTTCTAACCTTCTCAAGTATATTTATTTCACTATCAGCTAAAAAGCATTTTTTGCCAGTCAATGCCTCATACATTACAGAGCCGAGAGAAAAAAGGTCTGAGCGTTTATCTACCGCTTCTCCCCATGCCTGTTCAGGGCTCATATACAGAAGTTTCCCTTTTAAAGCTCCGGCTTGGGTCTGGCTCGCTTTTGTTGCAGCCTTTGCAATACCGAAATCAACTAATTTGACATCCCCCTCAAGGGATAAAATTATATTCTGCGGGCTTATATCTCTGTGGACAATGTGCAGGTCTTTGTTGTCAAGCCCCTTTTTTCTGTGCGCATAGTCAAGTGCACTTAAAACTTTGGATGCTACAAACAAAACTATAGGTTCCGGTATTTGGCACCCTTTTTCTTTACATTTTTTTAAAATTTTCCTTAAATCATGGCCTTCCACATACTCCATTGCAATATAGAAGGTGTCTTCAATTTTACCTAAATCATATATCTGGGCGATATTTGGATGGTTTAATTGAGCGGCTAACTTTGCTTCATCTATGAACATAGTTACAAAGTCTTCATTCTCAACAAGATGAGGCAAAATCCTCTTTATTGCAACAATTTTTTGAAATCCTTGCACTCCCCTTCTTTTTGCTTTAAAAAGTTCCGCCATACCGCCGGTTGCAACCTTTTCCAGGAGCAGATAATTCCCGTATTCTATACCCTTCTCTTTTTTACCCTTTTCATCTTTTTCTTCTTTAACATCTTTTTTCAACTCTTGGTCAGGCTTTTCTTCTTTCTTCACAGTTGCAGATTTTGACTCAATTACCGCTTTTTTATGCTTTTTCTTTTTATCTACCTTTAAACCGGAAAGGGTTTTCTCCAATTTTTCTTCAATTTCAACTTCAACACTGTCAATATCTTTTTCTTTCTTTTTATCCTTAGGCTCTTCGACAAGGCTATCTAATGT
>WFPG01000077.1 GCA_015487755.1 Acidobacteriota bacterium | reverse complement strand
TACTGAAAACAAACAACTTAAATTGCACAAACTTCTGTGCTACCCGTGGAGTTTAAGTAAAAAAAACAGTTTTAGAGATTTTAAACAAAATTTTCCACAGGGAATTCCACAGAAATTGTGAAGAATTAAATATCACTAAACCTCTCAATTGAACGGGATATTTTTTTAAGAGACTCTATTGCTTCATCAGTTTTATTTGAAGCATTTGTTAAATGGGTTTTTAACACCTCAAAGTTTTTAATTGAATTTTTAATTTCGTTTTGAAGGGAAATGATTTTACTTAAAACATCCTCAACCTTATCTTCAATCTCAAAAGCACTTAACCCTTCGGTAATAACATGAAAATATGCATATAAAGTATTAGGGGAAACGGGAAAAACCCTTTTTGAGACAGCGTACCTGTAAAGTTCAGTATTTTCCACAAACATTGAATACCATATACTTTCCGAAGGAATGTACATAAAGGCAAAATTTGTCGTGTTGCCTTCGGAAGTTAAAACTTTTATATACTTTTGAGAAATACTGTCAATCATTTTCTTAATTCCGGATACAAACTGTCTCACTTCCCCTTTTCTGAAATCTTCGTACCTGTCAAGAGGAAACTTCGCATCAATAGGAAGTACCTTATTTTCAAGAAAAATAACCGCATCAACCTTGTCATTCCCTATTGAAAATTGAGTAGCAAACCTTTCTTGAGGCAAAGTGTCTTTCAAAAGGTTTTCAAGCAATATTTCCCCAAATACACCCCTTTGTTTCGGAGGTTTAAGAATATCTTGCAACTGCTTGATTTCATTGGATATTTTTTCAAGGTTCTCTATCTTCTCGGTCATTGCCCCAATCTTTGTTGAAAGCCCGCTTGTCTGCTCACCGAAAGTATTGTTTATTTCCTTCATTGTTGAAGTTATCTTTTCCATTAAATCTTTTGTGGTTAAGGTTAACGAATTGTTTACCTCTGCAATAGTCTCACTTATTCTCTTTTCTAACTCCGATAATCTGTTTTTTGTTTCAAGGACTGAATTATTGCTTGTTGACTCAAGGTCTAATTTAGTTTTTGTTAACTCTTCTTTTAACTTTCCCAATACATCAACAATCTGCTCCCTTGTATTTGCTAAATCCCCAGACACATTTTTCAGCAACTTGTTTTCAAACTCAAGGTTCAAGGATGTAAGGCTGTTTTTTATATCCGAAAGGGTATTTGAGTAAATGGCTATCTGTTCTTCCAATCTCGCCAGTTTTTCAATATTATCATTTCTGCCCGACTTTATGAGCATAATTATTAGCAAAATAAGGATTATTAAAAGTATGACAATGGAAACGACAACGCCTATTTCAATAAGATTCATTAATCCCCCTAATCTATCCCGTTTATATGGTCTATTTTTGCCACTATAACCGCATCCACAGGGGCATCATTGTGTTTTATCAATTGAACGGCGGCATCTCCTTCTATTGTTACAATAACCTTTTCCCCTATCCCCACCCCTATAGTGTCAAACGCAACAACCTCTTCCCCTGTTTTTCTGCCTTCTAAATCCACTATATCAAGCACATAAAGGGGATATCCTTCCAACCTTTTATTTTTTTCAGTTGAAATTATCTGCCTTGAAACAATACCTATTTTCATTTCGCAATCTCGTCAACCTTTGCTATTACTGTGGTGTCTGTAGGGACAATTTGAGGAAGAAAACAGTGGGAAGCCTCATACCCCTGAACAAAAATAACATACTCCCCTTCCCCCACACCGACACAATCAAGGGCAAAAAAAGGCTCACCGTAAGGATTATAATTCTTGTCAATTCTCCTAACGGCTAAAATCCTTTTCCCTTCAATAGGCTTATTTTTAACAGTGCTCCATAACTTTCCAACAACTACTCCCAATTCCATGATAGCTCCTTTCGTTTTTATTATAGCAAAAAGTATTAATTGAAAAAATTAAGCATTACTTTAAGAGTAAAAGTAATTATTACAAAATAGTAAAAAAATAATCATTTCTTGATTTAAATCAATTTGCTATGTTAAGATTACTTTAAAATCATAATTAATCAAATACCCGCTTTCCGTGCGGGCGAAATAAAAAGGAGGGTTTATGAGAGGTTTCATTGATAAGATGCTTGAAAAAAAGTATCTTTTCACTGCTTTTTGGTTTATCGCAATTATTATGGTGGTTGCATTAATAGGGTTTACCGCAAGCATGGTAAAAGAGGTTCCGCCTCTTCCCAAAAAGGTTGTTTCTGTTGATAATGAAGTTCTTTACACATACGATGACATAGTGCAGGGAAAAGGCTTTTTCCAGGAATTTGACTTAATGGATTACGGCACCATGCTTGGTATGGGAGCGTATTTAGGCCCTGATTTCCCTACCGAATTGATGCACAAAAGAATTGTTTTCCTTTACGATTACTATGCAAAAGAAAAATTCGGGAAAACAAGAGACCAGTTAACCCCCGAAGAGTTAGGAGCGGTTAAGGCTCTTGTAATTCAGGATGTTAGAAACACAAAACTATCTGAAAACGAAGTTGTTTACACAAAAGCATCTGCCGAGGCTTTTAAGGCTAACAGGGATTACATTGTAAACTTTCTGGTAAATGGAAATAAGAAACTTGCTTTCCCCGGGGGGGTAATAAAAAAAGAAGAAGCGGAAAAGATAGCCGCTTTTTTTGACTGGGGACAGTTGGCCGCAACCTGCTATAGGCCGGGTACAAACATAACTTACACTAACAATTGGCCTCATGAACCCTTAATTGACCAGGATGTTACATGGTCGTCTATTGTGTGGTCATTATTCCAGCTCCTTGCTTTGTGGACACTTACAATATTTATTCTCTACCTTGTTTATGAACACTTACTTAAAAAAGAAGACAATGATTTAGAAGAACCGCTTAAACTTTCCGCACTATATCCTTCACAGAGAAAACTTTTTAAATACATTCCCCTTGTTGCGTTATTCTTTGTAATCCAGGTATTTTTAGGGGGATACATTGCACACATTTACACCGAGCCGGCAAAGGCTTTTGTTCTTGACCAATCAATTCTCCCGTTTAATGTAATGAGAGCATTGCATATTAATGTTGCAATTGTCTGGGTTGCAATAGGCTGGCTTGTAGGAGGTATGTTTATAGCCCCTCTTGTGGGTAAAGAAGACTTAAAATTTCCATGGCTTGTGGATATTCTTTGGCTTGCATTGATTGTAGTCGGTGCAGGCGGATTGATAGGAATCTATTTAGGAGCAACAGGCCATATGAGAGATGTCTGGTTCTGGCTCGGTAATGAAGGAAGGGAATTCCTTAATTTAGGAAGAGTTTGGGACATAGGGCTTGTTGTAGGCCTTGTGCTGTGGTTCTTAATGGTTTTCTCAACCATTAGAAAAGCAAAAGAAAACAATGTAATGGTAGGCACAATTATATGGTCTGCATTCGGTATAGCAACCTTATACATGGCAGGAATGGCTCCCCTTCACAAGATTTTCCCCAATTTCACTGTTGACGATTATTACAGATGGTGGGTTGTTCACCTATGGGTTGAATTAACATTTGAACTGTTTGCAGCAGGCGTTCTTGCATACCTTGCGGTTATTTTAGGGCTTGTTTCAAGAAAATCAGCCGAAAGGATTATGCTCCTTGAACTTGTTTTAGTTATGATGTCCGGTACATTAGGCGTTGCACACCATTACTGGTGGCAGGGGCTTTCTGAATACTGGGTTGCCCTTGGTAGTATCTTTTCCGCATTAGAGCCCGTACCTCTTGTACTTCTTATGGTTGAAGCATGGAAAGAGTACAGGCATACAAAGGAAAAAGGGGAATCATTCCCATTTGCGATTCCTTTCTTATGGCTTACCGGTTCCGCGTTCTTAAACTGGTTCGGTGCAGGATTTTTAGGCATGGTTGCAAACCTTCCTATAGTTAACTATTACTCACACGGAACATACCTTATTATGCCTCACGGCCATGTGGCACTTTTAGGCGCATTCGGTTATATCTCAATAGCATTCCTTTACATTGTTGCAAGGTCAAAGGCTGCCGTTGACGGGACAGAATGGGATGATAAGTTAAGTAAAATAGGCTTCTGGCTTGTTACAATAGGAATACTTCTCTTTGCTATACCTACACTTGTTATCGGTTTACATCAAACAGCGGTTGCAAAAGAATTAGGCTACTATACCGCAAGGTCAAGGGAAACAATTGAACAGGTTATTCAGTGGTCTTGGGCAAGAATTGTGCCCGATACAATGATAATTTTAGGTGCGTTAACCGTTTTCTTTGACTTATTCAAAAAAACCTATCTTGCAAAGAAAAAGTAATTAAAACAACTCCAAAGGGGGCTAAAAGCCCCCTTTTTTTTGACACTGCTTTTCCAGTTTTAAAAAATTGTTTTACTCTACTGTTTTATTG
>WFPG01000076.1 GCA_015487755.1 Acidobacteriota bacterium | reverse complement strand
TCTCTATTGTACCTATAAGCAGTTCAAGGTCTTTGTTTTTCTTTTCAATATCTTCAATTAGTTTTTGCCTTTGCTTAAGCAGAATTAAAAAAACAATTATAAAAATGATAACAATTGAAAGGGTTGTCTTATGCAAAAAAAGGGATTTTTGCTGTTTTTCCGATATCTTTTCAAGTTTTTTTAGTTTTTGCTCCATAACCTTTGTTTTGTGTTTACTTTCTAAGGACGCAAGTTGTTCAATAAGTTGTTTGCTGAACAGTTCCCGTGAATTTTTTATAAACTCGAGAGAGTATAGATATGCTTCCCTGTAATTCCCTAATTTTGCGTAACAGTCTGCCATAACAAGCAAAGTTTTTCTAATTGCTTCTTTGTCATGTGTTTGTTTTGCCATTTCAAGTGCTTTGTTAAAGCTGTCAATTGCTTCATTGCATTTTTTCTGTTCTTTTTTTAATTTACCAAGTTTTAGGTAGTTAAATATCAATTGCCTTTTTCTATTTCCCTGTATGCTATAAATAACAGATTGCTCCAGAGCCTGAATTGCATTAGTAAAGTCTTTTTTTTCTATGTAAAAATCCGAAAGGTTTGAATAGGCGATGGATAATGAATAAAAATCGTCTTTTTTAAAATACGGAATAGATTTTTTTGTAAATTCAATTGCTTTGTCAAGGTTTCCTATGTCTGAAAAGCAATCCCCTAAATTTAAATAACAACCCCCAATTCCTATCTTAAAATCGGTTTTTTTATAAATGTTAAGTGCCTCTTTGTAATAGGGTATAGCCTTTTTGCAGTCAATAATTTTAAAGATATTTCCGAGCATTGTAAGTAGATGTGCTTTGTGAATTAACATGTTTTTATTGCCGTTTTTCTTTACCAAAGAGTTAAGTTGTTCAATCGCCGATTCATATGATTTTATGGCTTTTTTGTAATCGCCTAAATAGTAGTAACAGTCCCCAGTCCTTCTTAAAATTTTTACATATAGCAAATCTTCTCTATGGTTGTTTTTTTCACACAATATTCGGGCTTTGCTAAATTGAGAAAGCGCTTTTGTGTAATTTTCTTCATTGAAATACTTTTGCCCTTTTTCAAATAAAAGAACAGCTTTTTTTACTTTATTCGCATATGCGGAATTGTAAAATGGCACAAAAAACAAAACTGTTAAAAAAATGAATACTTTATATTTTCTCATAAAAAACCTCTAATTTTATGATAGCAATATGTTCCCTTTGTTTCAAGAAAATATTATATGTTGAATTTATTCTGTTATTTTATATAATTTTAAACGCTATGTATAAGGTAAGGGCTGAAACTGTATTCTCCACATCTCATTATTTAAACGGGTATGAAGGGAAATGTGCAAACCTTCACGGCCATAATTGGAGAGTGGTGGTTGAAATTGAAGGGAAAAAACTTGATAAATTAGGAATGCTTGTGGATTTTAAAGAATTAAAATCCGCAATAAATGAAATTGCCGAGCAATTAGACCACGGGGTAATAAATAACCATCCTTATTTTAAAAATAACAATATAAATCCAACTGCCGAGAATATAGCCTATTTTTTCTATAAAAAACTGAAGAACAGGTTTCATCCTAACAAAGTTTCAAAGATAGAAGTTTACGAAACAGAAAAGTATGTCGCAACCTATATTCCTGATTAACGAGATTTTTACCTCAATAGAAGGGGAAACATCCTACCAGGGCATACCTATGCTTTTTATCCGTTTTACAGGGTGTAATCTAAGGTGTAAATACTGCGACACAAAGTATGCCTATGAGGAAGGGGAAGAGTACACTTTAAAAAACCTTCTGAAAATAGTTGAAAATTCTGAATTAGGCTTTGTGCATATTACGGGGGGAGAGCCTCTTATTCAAAATAATTTGGTTGAATTGTTAAAATCGATTAAGGGGAAAAAGATACTTATTGAAACAAACGGAAGCGTAGATATAAGGGCTTTTCAATTTGAAAACACGGTTTTAATAACCGACATGAAAACACCTGGTAGCGGAGAGGCTGATAAAAATCATTTTAAAAACCTTGATTATTTAAGAAAATGCGACGAATTAAAGTTTGTTATTGTTGATAGAAACGATTATATCTGGGCGAAGGCTTTGATTGAAAAACATAATCTGTTAGAAAAAGGGTTTGTGATTAACCTTTCTCCCGCTATTCCTTATTTAGAGCCGTCAGAACTTGCAGATTGGATTGTAAAAGATAACTTAAAGGTGCGGTTTAACCTACAAATACATAAATTTATCTGGGGAGACAGGCGAGGGGTTTAATGAAAATCAGGGAAAAATTCAATGCTTTTAGCCATTTTTTAGGCAGTATTTTTGCTTTGTGGGGGCTGGCTGCGTTAATGGAAAAAAGCAATTCTTCTATTAAGCAGGTTTCCGCTTTCATTTTTTGCATAACAATGTTTTTAATGTTTTTTTCAAGCGCCCTTTACCACACTGTTGACGCAAAGGATTCAATAATGAAATTTTTAAGAAAATTAGACCATGTTATGATAGGGGGTTTCATTGCAGGGACATATACCCCTTTGTGTTTGATTTCCCTGAAAGAAACAAAAGCAGGGGTTATTTTAATGATTGTTATATGGGTGCTTGCTATTGTTTCTGCTTTGCAATCTTTTTTCTGGATAGACGCGCCACGCTGGTTTTCAACAGGGATTTATCTCCTTATGGGCTGGGTTGCAATTTTCGGGATTAAGTATGTTTACCTTGCTTTGTCATTTAAAGGTTTTTTGTGGTTAATGGTAGGGGGCTTTTTCTATACTGTCGGTGCTATAATCTATGCAATAAAAAAGCCGAATTTTGGAAAAATTTTAGGTTTTCACGAGATATGGCATGTTTTTGTTTTAGGGGGAGCCGTTTCTCATTATATAATGGTTTATAAGTATGTATTTTAGATTTACGGAGGGTTAAATTGGATAAAACAAACCTTGAAAGATTGAAACAATTGGCAAAGAAGTTTAGAAGAGAGATTGTGGACATGGTTTACAAGGCTCAAAGCGGACACCCGGGGGGATCTCTATCGGTGATAGATATATTGACCTACCTCTTTTTCTATGAAATGGAGTATCCCCTTGAAAACAGGGATAACTTTAATTCAGACAGGCTTGTTTTAAGCAAAGGGCACGCCACCCCGGCATACTACGCATGCCTTTCCGAAAAGGGGTTTTTCAAAAAAGAAGAATTGGATAAATTCAGGCAGGTTGACTCATTCCTGCAGGGGCACCCTGAAAACGAGTTTGTCCCCGGTGTTGATGTTACCACAGGTTCATTGGGGCAGGGTTTTCCCCAGGCAGTAGGCATGGCTTTAGGTTATAAATTGGATAATTCCGAAAGGTTTATATATGCCGTTCTTGGGGACGGTGAGTGTCAGGAAGGGATTATATGGGAAGCGGCAATGGCTGCAGGGCATTACAGACTTGACAATTTGATAGCATTTGTGGATTTTAACGGTTTGCAGATAGACGGGGATGTTGAAAAGGTAATGAATGTTAAGCCTCTAAAAGAAAAGTTTAAGGCTTTTAACTGGCATGTTCAGGTTATAGACGGGCATAATTTTGAGGAGATTGAAAAGGCTGTTAAAAATGCAAAAGAAACAAAGGGTATGCCATCTATGATAATCGCTAAAACAGTTAAAGGCAAAGGCGTCTCATTTATGGAAAACAATTACAAATTCCACGGAAAAGCGCCAAATGATGAAGAGTACAAAATCGCAATGAAGGAGTTAAGTTAATGCAGAACTTACTTATTGGGATTTCAGGGGGGACAGGCTCAGGAAAGACATCATTTGCACTTGAGATTATGAAACACTTTCCAAGCGGAGAGGTTGTGTTGGTTGACCAGGATTCCTATTACAAAGATCTATCCGACCTTCCCCTTGAAGAGAGGAAAAAGGTTAACTTTGACCATCCGAACTCTGTTGATTTTGACAAACTTATAGATGATTTAAAGGCTTTGAAAAACAATGTGCCTATAAAAAAGCCTGTTTACAACTTTGTAACCCATACAAGGGAAAAGGACAAATACACAACAGTTGTCCCTAAAAAGGTCATTATTCTTGAAGGGATAATGATTTTTGTTATCCCCGAATTGAGGGAGTTGATAGACATAAAACTTTATGTTGACACAGACGCAGATGTCAGGGTTTTAAGAAGGATTGTAAGGGATATAAACGAAAGGGGAAGAGACCTTGAAAATATAATTGAGCAGTACTTAAACCAGGTAAAGCCTATGCACGAGGAGTTTGTAGAACCTTCAAAAAGGTGGGCTGATTTAATCATTCCTGAAGGTGCCCACAATAAAGAGGCTATTCGCTTTGTTGTAAACAGAATAAAAACTTTGTTATCGGAGTGATATATGGAAAAGAAAGCAATGAGAGAAGGTTACGGGGAAACTTTAGTAAAATTAGGGAAAGCAAATAAAAACATTGTTGTTTTAGACGCAGACCTTTCAGGCTCAACAAAGACAATTATGTTTGCAAAAGAGTTTCCCGAACGGTTTTTCAATATGGGCATTGCCGAGCAGGACATGATTGCAACGGCTGCGGGGCTTGCTACAGTGGGGAAAATTCCCTTTGCTTCTTCCTTTGCCATGTTTGCAAGCGGAAGGGCATGGGAAATGGTAAGGCAGGCTGTGTGTTTAGGCAATAAAAATGTTAAAATTTGCGCAACTCATGGGGGAATTACAGTTGGGGAAGACGGAGCAACTCATCAGGCTCTTGAAGACATAGCGGTTATGAGGGTATTGCCTCATATGTCTGTAATAGTGCCTGCAGACTACTATGAGGCAAAGAAGGCTGTTGAGTTTGCCGCAGGGTACAAAGGGCCTGTTTATATAAGAATGACAAGGTCTTCAACACCGATTATTTTTGACGAAAACTATAAGTTTGAATTCGGCAGGGCAAAAATTTTAAAAGACGGGAAAGATATTACCGTGTTTGCATGCGGGGTAATGGTTGCCGAAAGTTTACAGGCCGCTAAAATGCTTGAAGAAAAGGGAATTTCTGCAAGAGTTGTAAATGTGTCAACAATTAAGCCTATTGATAAAGAAGGCATTGTAAACGCCGTTAAGGATACAATGTTGGCTGTTACAGTTGAAGAGCACAATGTTATTGGCGGGTTAGGGGGAGCAATTTCAGAGGTTTTAAGCGAGAACTTTCCCGTTAAATTAAAAAGAATAGGAATGGAAGATAGATTCGGCAGGTCAGGCAAGGCAAATGATTTGCTTAAACACTTCGGTCTGGACTCAGAGTCTATTGCAAGAAAGATTGAGGGGTTTTTTAATAAAAACAGATGATTAAGTTTTACCATGTCTACAAAGCGTACGACAACAGAAAGCAGTTTGCATTAAAAGATATAACGGTATCCATACCTAAAGGGGAGTTTGTCTTTTTAACAGGCCCTTCAGGTGCAGGCAAAACAACCTTTTTAAGGCTTATTTTCAGGGAGTTAAAGCCTACTGAAGGAAAGGTTGTTGTCCACGGAAAAGACACAATGCATATTTCCAAAAAAGAACTTCCGGATTTCAGGAAAAAGGTAGGGGTGGTTTTTCAGGATTTTAAACTTCTTGAAAACAGGACTGTTTTTGAAAATATTACCTTTGTTTTAAAGGTGTTGGGATACCCTGCGAGGTTCAGGGAAGACAAGGCTTACAGTGTTTTAAAGTGGGTGGGGCTTCAGCACAAGTTTAATGAATATCCAAGGAGTTTGTCAGGGGGGGAGCAGCAGAGGATAGCAATTGCAAGGGCTCTTGTAAACGACCCTTTAATACTTCTTGCAGACGAGCCTACCGGAAACCTTGACTATGAGCTTTCAATTGAGATTATGAATTTGTTTGAAAGGATTAACAATAGGGGCACAACGGTGGTAATCGCAACCCATGACAACAATATGATAAATTTGTTTAAAAAAAGGGTAATTCGCCTTGAACACGGGCAATTGAAGGAGTGAGTTTGAGGTTGTTAAGCGATTTGTCTTTTTATGCTTCAGAAGGCTGGATAAACTTTTCAAGGTCTAAAGGCACTACCTTTATATCCATTTTTATAATTGCAGTTTCCCTTGCGATAATAACAATTTTTTCCACTTTTTTTGTTAACATTGACCTGTATTTAACAAGAATGAAAAAACAACCTGTTGTTTCCGTTTACCTGAAAAAAGGTGTTTCAAAAAGGGATGTAGAACTTTTAAAAAACAAGATTGGTTTAATGGAAGGGGTTTCAGGCTTAAAGTTTATCCCAAAAGAAAAGGGACTTGAAATACTTTACAAAAGGTTTTCGTATTTAAAAGGCGTTAATAATGACCTGGAAGACAACCCTGTTCCCGATGCCTTTGTTTTCAGGATTGATTACTCAAAACTTCCCCAACTTCAAAACCTTCTTGCAGATTATAAGGATATTGTTGAGGATATGTACACCCCTTTCGGCTTGTTTTCAAAAATTCAGAACATTGCAGGCGGGTTTTCATTTTTTGCGTCTATTCTTACCTTTGTCCTGATTATCTCGTCAATAATAACCATTTACAATGTAATTAAGATAACCATTGTTTCAAGAAAAGAGGATATAGCAATAATGCAACTTGTAGGGGCAAACATGAGGTATATTAGAATGCCTTTTGTTTTTGAGGGAATTCTGCAAGGTTTTTTCGGCGGCATTGTGGGAATAATTATCGGAAATATATCGGTTATTTACCTTTCTTCACATTATTTCGGCAATGTAAAGGCTTTAAGTTTTCTGAAAAATATGTCTATCCTGCCTGTTGATATGCAGTTAAAACTATTGCTTCTTTCAATACTTTTCGGGGTTATAGGCGCTTTGATAGCCTCTTTGCAGATTGAGTACACCTAATTAACGGGGGTTAAAGGCTTTTCACCGCTCAAAACAGCGACGACATTTTTTGCTACAAGCATTGACATCTCATTTCTTGCCTTTTCGGTAGCGCTTCCAATGTGCGGAAGGATAACCACATTGTCCATCTTTTTCAATTCTTCGGTAATTTCAGGTTCAAACTCGTAAACATCAAGCCCGGCATATGCAACCTTTCCGCTTTTCAAAGCCTCAACAAGGTCTAATTCTTTTACTATTGCTCCTCTTGCCGTATTGATAAATACCACCCCGTCTTTCATCTTTTCAAACTCATTTTTTGTTATCATATGTTTACTTTCCTTTGTTAAAGGCAGGTGAAGGGATATAAAGTCAGATTCTTTCAATAGTGTTTCAAAATCAACAAAGCGGTAGGGCAAATGTTTTCTCGTTTTAGAATAGTAGATAATGTTTACATTAAACCCCTGTAGCATTTCGGCAAACTTCCTTCCTATCCTTCCCATTCCCACAATTCCTACCGTTGCGCCGTCAAGTGTTTTTCCTAAAAACAACATCGGCTCCCAGCCTATAAATTTCCCTTCCCTTGTGAATTTATCAGCTTCAACAAGCCTTCTTGAAGAGGCAAGCATAAGCCCGAAGGCCAACTCTGCCGTTGCGTAGGTCAAAACATCAGGGGTATTTGTTACAATAATGCCCTTTGATTTTGCGTAATCTATGTCAATATTGTTGTAACCTACCGCATAGTTTGCTATAACCTTTACCTTTTCCGCATGTTTTAATGTTTCTTCCGTCAGGTTGTCTGAAAGCATTGATATAATACCGTCGTATTCTTTTAAAGCCTGAATAAGTTCAGTATCGGGGATAATCCCCTTTTCTTTTCTTATATAAACCTCAAAACCTTTGTTTTTTAAGTAATTTATTCCGACTTCGGGAATTTCTTTTGTTACAAACACTTTCATACAGCATCCTCCTTCCCTTTTCCTTTATTTTATTGCGTTTAAAAATAAAATAAATTACAATCTTTCTATAAGGCATAAATTTTTTCAAGGGGGATTAAAATGGCTTTACTTGATTATGAAAAGATTTTAGGTGAAAAAGAGGCTCAAAACTTGCTGGAGCATAAGTGTAAAACAATCCCTAAAGAGATGATTCACGCTCCGGGGCCTGATTTTGTTGACAGGATTTTTATTCAAAGCGACAGAAAACCCAGCGTGCTTGTAAACCTTCAAAGGCTTTACAATACCGGAAGGCTTGCCGGCACAGGCTACCTTTCAATTCTTCCTGTTGACCAGGGCATTGAGCATACCGCAGGTGCGTCTTTTGCTCCCAACCCGATTTACTTTGACCCGGAAAATATTATTAAACTTGCAATTGAAGGCGGGTGCAACGCGGTTGCCACAACATTAGGGGTTTTAGGCTCTGTTGCAAGGAAGTACACCCACAAGATTCCTTTTGTCCTAAAAATAAACCACAATGAACTTTTGACATACCCTAACAAGTACGACCAGATTTTATTTGCTTCAATTGACCAGGCTTTTGATATGGGCTGTGCAGCGGTAGGCGCAACAATCTACTTCGGCTCCCCTGAATCTTCAAGGCAGATTCAGGAAATTTCAAGGGCTTTTGAGTATGCCCATTCTTTAGGCATGGCGACAATTTTGTGGTGCTATTTGAGAAACCCCGCTTTCAAGAAAGACGGGAAAGATTACCATGTTGCCGCAGACTTAACAAACCAGGCAAACCATCTTGGGGTTACCATTGAGGCGGACATCGTCAAGCAAAAACAGGCTGAGAATAACGGAGGATTTGTTGCGATAAACTTTGCTAAAACAAATAAACTTGTTTACGAAAAATTGACAAGCGACCACCCAATTGACTTAACAAGGTATCAGGTTGCAGGCTGCTATATGGGAAGAATAGGGCTTATAAATTCAGGCGGGCCTTCAGGGGAAAACGACCTTGCACAGGCAGTTAAGACTGCCATTATTAACAAAAGGGCAGGCGGAATGGGTCTTATTTCCGGAAGAAAGGCATTCCAGAAGCCTATGGACGAAGGGGTAAAACTTCTAAACGCTATTCAGGATGTATTCTTAGATAAAGATGTAACATTGGCATAAAAAGCGTTTTTATTAAGCCGGGGTAACCCGGCTTTTTTATTTTAAGGAAAGGGATTTTAATGCCTTTATTTCCTCATTGTCAAATAAAAGTACCTCTACTTTTTCTTCGGTAATTCCGTAAAAAATACCGCTTGATTGGTAGTCTTTTAAGAAAAATACATTTTCAATCTTTTTTTCTTTATGAAAATGCCCTGAAAATATAAAATCGCTTTTTTTAAATTTATTCTTCAACTTTTTTGCGGCAAGGCTCAGGTCGTATTTTTTCGGCAAAGGGTTTGTCTCTTTGTTTAAGAATTTGTGGGCAACCTTAACCTCAAGTTTTTTTAAAAAACCTGTTTTCCACGCAAGGTAACTTATAGGGTTTGTTAGTATAAAGTGCAGTACCCTTGTCTGCCAGTCCCCGAAAAAATGCCCGTGGGTAAAGGTAAAATTTATCTCCCCTTCACTAAAAACAACAAATTTCTCCGAGCATATGTCAAAGTGCTTTTTAAAGTTTTTACAGAGGAAAAAATCCCAGTTTCCTTCAATTAAAATAACTTCGGCTTGCTCTCTAATTGATTTTACTCTTTCAAGTAAAAGTTGCCCTCTTTTATGGTTGTAGTATGATACCCCGCTCCACACTTCAAAAATATCCCCTAAAAGAATGACCTTTTCACCTATCATTGAAGACAACTTCAAGGTTTTTAAGAAGTTATTAAATTTATCTTCATTGTTTTCCACGGGAAGGTGGGTGTCGGAAAAAACAATAAATTTATATCTTTTTTGCAAGTTCAATTTCTTCCTCAACAATTATTTTTCTGAAATCTACAATTGGTATGATTTCATCTCCCCTTTTAACGGTAAGTTTTTTAATGTCTTTTTTGTCAAACTTTTTAATTTCAAGGTATTCGTCTACATTAAGCCCGAAAAACACATCTTTTTCAACTTCACAGAGAACAATCCTTTTTTTCTCTGAAGTATCGTTTTTAATTTTAAGTTTTTTTTCATTGTTTAAAACAGGAATAACCTTGTCTCTAAATGTAATAACCCCTTCCATCCACTCAGGCATTTCGGGGACTTCTACAATACCGTTATTTCTAATTACAAAGTGAATAAATTTAATGCTTATCGCTATCTTTTTGTCCCCTATCCTTGCAATTAAAAAACTCTCCATAAAAAAATTATAACAAAAAAGGGGGAGTTTCTCCCCCTGTCATTAAATTTGATTGTAATTTTGAATTAATCTCCGTCTAATAAATCTCCCAAACCGCCTAAAATAGAGCCTTCTCCAACTCTCTTCCCGCCTGTTTGAGGTGCGGCAGAGTAAATTCTGTCAGCCAATCTTGAGAAAGGAAGGGATTGCAGCCAGATTTTGCCGGGCCCTGTTAAAGTTGCAAGGAATAGCCCTTCGCCGCCGAACAGTGATGTTTTTATCCCTCCTGTAAACTGGACATCGTAGTTGACGGTAGGCTGATATGCGACAATACATCCTGTATCTACCTTAAACTGTTGTCCCGGAGATAGGGTTTTTTCAATTATTGTGCCCCCTGCGTGCATAAAGACAAGGCCGTCTCCTTCCATTTTCTGCATAATAAAGCCTTCCCCGCCGAATAACCCGACACCTATCTTTTTCTGAAAGGCAATACCGAGTGCTATACCCTTTGCACAGCAAAGGAATGCATCTTTCTGGCATAAAAGGGTTCCCCCTACCTCTTTTAAGTCAACGGGAACAATTTTCCCGGGATAGGGTGCACCGAAGGCAACTTTTTTCTTTCCGCTTCCCTTATTTGTAAAATGGGTCATAAAGAGGGATTCTCCAGTAATCATTCTCTTGCCTGCGCTTAACAGTTTGCCCATAAACCCCTGGTTTTCATTTGAGCCGTCCCCGAATTTTGCTTCCATAGCAATTCCGTCTTCCATATACATCATTGCCCCTGCTTCTGCAACTACAGTTTCTCCCGGGTCTAACTCAATCTCTACAAATTGAAGGTCGTCTCCGAAAACTTTGTAATCAATTATATGAGCTTTTTGAGAAGCCTGTTGAGAGGGCACAGGCGGTGTGTTCGGTTGAGAATTAAGGTAGGGTGCAAAATCTGGAATTGACGAGATAGGTACCCAATTTTCGGTAACTCCCTTTGCATAGACAAGAGTGTCCGCACCTAATTCCCCATTTTGAAGTTTTTTAATAACATCTTCTTTGCCGAAAGGCCCTTGTTGCTGGCCTGCAACGGCAATATACCACATAACAGCATCTGACATAATTTTTCCTCCTTTTGCATTGGCTGTGTGCAATAGATTATACCATTGGAGAGAGATTTTGTTGTGATATTTGTCAATTATTGATTTATTTTTTCGTTAAACTCTATATTGTGTTTTTTTATTTTTTTATGAAGGTAACTTCTTTCAATTCCAAGTAATTTTGAAGCCTGGCTAATATTCCAGTGGGTAATTTTCAATACTTTTGAAATATACTCTTTTTCAAACTCTTCCTTTGCCTCTTTTAACGAGAGAAGTGCGTCGCTTTCGGTTGTTGTTTTGTTTATGGGGTAGGGTATGTGTTTTGGAAGTATTTTGTCGTCAGGCACCATTATCATAAGCCTTTCAATAAGGTTTTCAAGTTCTCTAACATTACCCGGCCAACTGTAAGACATTAAGATGTTCATAGCCTCGTTTGTTATCTCTTTTGGCTCAATCTTTTTCTCTGCTGCAAACTTTTTTATAAAAAATTCAGCAAGAAGAGGGATATCCTCTATCCTTTCCCTTAAAGAAGGTACATAGAGTTCTATTACATTAAGCCTGTAGTATAAGTCTTGCCTGAAATTTCCCTTTTCTATTTCGTCCTGTAAATTTTTATTTGTCGCGGCAATTATCCTTACATCTACAGGGTAAGACCTTGTGTCTCCGAGGGGGGTTATCTCGTTTTCCTGCAATGCCCTTAAAACCTTTGCCTGTGTTTTTAAACTCATATCCCCTATTTCGTCTAAAAATAAAGTTCCACCGTTTGCAATAAGGAATTTTCCCTTTTTATTTGAAGTTGCCCCTGTGAATGCGCCTTTTTTGTGGCCGAATAACTCACTTTCTATTAACTCTTCAGGGATTGCGGCACAGTTTACGTCAACAAGGGGCATATGTGCTCTCTTTGATTTAAAGTGAATGGTTTTTGCAACAACTTCTTTCCCGGTTCCGTTTTCCCCGTATATTAAAATCCTGCCGTCAGAGGGTGCGGCAAGTTCTATGTCCTGCAATAATTTCTGAAAAAGAGGGGAATTGCCTATTAAAGGGGTTGTTTTGTTTAACTCTTCAAGAAGCCATTTGTTTTTTTCTTTGAGTTTTTTTCTGTCCAGTGCGTTTTTTACCGAAAGGATTAGTTTGTCAAAAGATAACGGTTTTTCAAGAAAATCAAAAGCCCCTTTTTTAGTTGCCTTCACCGCTAATTCAATAGTGGCGTGACCTGATATAACTATAATTTCCGCCTCTATATTGTGCTTTTTCATATACTCAATAAGTTCAATACCGTCAATATTTTCCATCCATATATCCGTTATAACAAGGTCTATATCTTGATTGTTTAAAATATCTATTGCTTCTTTCCCGCTTGAGGCAAGAAGGCAGTTATATCCTTCCTCTTCCAAAATGGTTTTTAAGGTTAGCCTAATATTGTTTTCGTCGTCTACTATTAGAATTCTTTCAGACATCTATCAATTACTCCCAGGCATTTGTTGTAAATAAATTCCCTGAACTTTTCTATTTTAACAGGTCTCTTTGCTTCGGCAACAAAAATGATAATAACCGAATTGTGCACAAAGGCAAAAGATATTTCGTTTTTATCTTCAAAAAACATAACATACTTTCCTTTTATATCCTGGGAGTAATGTTTCTCTTTATTGTTAAAGATAGACAAAACTGCCTGAAACTCGGCCGGGTTTTTGGTGTAAAGTGAGCCTAAGTAAATTTTTTCCTGGAAAATCCCCTCTTTTTTTGAGAGTGTAAACATATAAAGCCTTTTGTCAAATCCCCATTTGTTTGTATGAAAAATTCTTTCAAATGTTTCTTTCGGGTTATTTATTGTTTTCCCGTTGGAAAATACAACCTTTTCAGGCTGAATTGAAAGGGATTGTATTAACGGAAGTATTATTTTGTAAACATTTTTCATAGATGAGGGAGTTACGGGGAATTCGTCTATCCTTATATGAGTAGGGTCAGGGTTAATCTGGTTCAGTGTAGGGTCAACGGGATACCACTTCCCGTTTGCCTTTATCTCAACCCACATATGGTAGCCGAATATATTGTCTCCCATAACAAGCCCTACCACACACCTTGCGGGAATTCCCGCTTTTCTGAAAATAGCTGTTGCAAGAAAAGAGTGTTCGGTACAGTCGCCGCTTTTTTCTCTTAAAATAGTGTCGGTGTCGGCCATTACATTGTCAAAGTTTTTGCTTTTTATATAACGAAAAACAAAGGAAACGGTATTTTTTACAAATGAATAGGTGTCTTTGCTTCTTGATTTTAAGTTTTTAACAATGGATTCAAGTTTTTTGTTGTTAAGGTTGATAATAGTGGAAGATTTTAAATACTCGGGGGCATTGTCAGGTTTAATGTTTTTCGGTAGTTTTGTCCTTTTCGCCGTTAAAATACAGGATTTATCACTTAATATTTTAACTTTCTGGTTTTTTGTTTCTATTATTGTAAAGTCGTAAGGCTTTGAATTGGTCAATTTGTAAGAAATCTCTGATACGGCAAAGCCCCTCGGCAGAAAAGAGTTGATTTTAATTAAAGATGGGGTAAATATCTGTGCCGCTTTAATCTCTTTCTTATTCCCTTTTTCCAATTTTGTATTTATAACTTTAAGGGTTAACCCTGCAAAGTTCATTGTTGACATTAGAATGTTTCCGTTTTTGTCCACTATTCTCTCTTCTTCCGTGTTTAATGCCGCTGATTTTAAAGTGATTTTGTAGCCTTTTGAAACCTTGCCTTTATAAATAGCGGTAATTCTGTCAAAGTTAAGCAAATTCTGGTCAAATTTCAAGTATTCTGTTTTTTTTATGTTTTTTTCAATCATTCTTTTAATTACAAGTTGTTCGCCGTAATCCTGTTTAACCTTTTGCAAATCTACTTTTAGTGTTTGTTTGCCCATAGGTGTAATAACAGTTGCTTTGCCTTCTTTAAAAATAACCTTAAATTCAGGCACAATTGAGGTTTGCCCTTCAATGTTTTTAAAACTTAACTCTTTCGGAATTCCGTTTGTGCTTTCAATAGTTTTAAAAAAATTTTTGCTTTTTATAATGGAAATCCCTCTTTTGAGAGTTAAATATTCCTCTGTTTCAGTTATTACAGTATGGTTTTTAAT
>WFPG01000075.1 GCA_015487755.1 Acidobacteriota bacterium | reverse complement strand
GCAAAAGTTTTTCACTGTTTTTTTTATTTTTTTTAATTAAATCAATCAGTTTTTTGTCCTTAAAAGAAAAGGGGTACCTTGTTTTTATCTTTAACGGATTGTATTTGATTTCAATTTTTACTTTTTTGCCCGATACCGTTTCCCTGTAATTGGCGTTTGAATAATTGGTTATTGCCAAAGTGTTTTCAGATAGGGTATAAAAGCATTTAACCGGAATGGTTTGGGAGAATGTATTTAATGTAAAAAGGAGAAAAAACAGAACTCTCATTTCAGGTCTTTATTTATTGCGTCAAGTATTCCGTTTATGAATACCCCGCTTTCGCTGTCTCCGTATTTTTTCCCTATTTCAATTGCTTCGTTAATAATTATAGGCGGGTCAATATCTTCAAAAAGCAGTTCGTAGGTGGCAATTCTTAAAATATTTCTATCTATAACCGACATTCTTGAAAGTTTCCAGTGTTGTGATTTAGATTCAATAGTTTTATCTATTAGCGGTTTTTTTTCTAAAACCTTTTTGAAAAGTTTTTCAGCGTATTCTTTAATTCTGTTGCTTGCTTTTGCCCTTTCAAAATCTGTGTAAAAATTTTTCAGAATATAGTCGGGATTTAGCCCCGAAGTATCGTAAGCATATAACATGTATAATGCATATTCTCTTGCTTTTCTTCTGTTACCCATAATTTCCCCTTTTTCGCAAGTGATTATATCATATAATTGAAGAGGAGAATAAAAAGTCTATGAAATACTATAAAATCGCTATTCCCGAACTTAAAAAAACATATACCTTTCTTTTTGACAGAGAAATTGTGATAGGAAGTTTCTGTTCCGTTAAAGTTAGAAATAGACAGTATGTAGGCATTGTGGTAGAGGAAGATAATAATATTAACCCTGATTTAACTTATACTAAAATTTCAGCCATTTACAATTATTTTGCTCCAATCAGCGAAAATTTCGTTGATTTTATCAAAACAATATCAAATTACTATTTTGTTGATTACGGTGTTTTTTTCTCTGTTGCTTTTCCACCGAAAATTTTTAAAGGTATAGAGTTTGAGTATTCCCTTGTTTCCGAAATAATAGGGGTGTTTTTAACTGACGAAGAGTTGAAAGTTTTAACCGCTTTAAAAGAGAAGCCTATGAAAATTAAAGAATTGAAAAAGGTTTTAGGGAAAAAGGATTTAACTGCCGTTGTGAAAAACCTTGAAAAATTAGGGTTGATAAAAAAAGAGATAGCAAACCCTTTTAAAAAGGCGGAAACTGTTAAAAGAAAAGCGGTAAGTTTAATCAAAGCCCCAGATGAAGAAGAGAAAAGTGTTTTAAAAAAGAAAAGCCCGTCCCAATTTAAAATAGTAGATTACCTTGTTAAAAACAGGGGGATAAATTTTTTTCTTGTTAGCGAACTTATAGACAGGCTGAAGGTTTCTTCTTCTGCGTTTGAATCACTTGAAAAAAAAGGTTTTGTGAAGGTGTTTTACGATTACCCCTCTTTGATAAAGGATAATCCCCATTTAAAAGAGATAATTACACTGAGTGAGTATCAGGAGAATTTTGTAAAAGATTTTTTAAATCAGAAAAAAGGTGTTTTTTATCTATTCGGGGTAACAGGCTCTGGAAAGACAGAAGCATACCTTCGTTGCGCGGAAGCAATAATTGAAGAAGGGAAAACAGTGCTGTACCTTGTCCCTGAGATAGGGCTAACCCCGGCCGCTATTTCAAGGTTAAAGGTAAGGTTTGGTAAAGATATAGCAATTCTTCATTCAGGGTTAAGTTACGGTGAAAGGATTTCCGAATGGTTGAGGGTGTTAAACGGAAAAGTAAAAATTGTTGTTGGAACAAGGTCTGCTATCTTTGCCCCATTAAAAAATTTAGGCTTAATTATTATTGACGAGGAACACGACCATTCATACAAACAGGAAAACTTTCCTAAATACAATGCAGTGCACTGCGCATTGTTCAGGGCTAAACAGGAAGATATTCCCGTTATTTTAGGCTCTGCCACTCCTTCAATAGAAAACTTTTATAATGCAAAAACAGGGAAATACAAACTTTATGTTTTGCCTGAAAGGGTAGGCGAAAGCGGTTTGCCTGAGGTTGAGATTGTAAACATGATTGATGAATTTAAAAAGAATAAAGGGAAGAAAAAGGTTTTTGCGGAAAAAACGGTAAATGAAATAAAAAAAGTGCTTGAATCGAAGGGGCAGGTTTTAGTCTTTGTTAACAGAAGGGGGTATGCTCCCTTTTTAATGTGCAGGAAATGCGGGTATATTGAAATGTGCCCCAATTGTTCTGTAAGTCTCACAGTCCATTCTGAAACAGGCTCATACCCTTTGCAATGCCATTATTGCGGATACGGTAAGGATATTCCCTATGTATGCCCCGTTTGCGGGGATAATTTTATTCAAATGATAGGGTTCGGTACCCAGAGAATTGAAAAAAGGCTTAAAGCATTGTTTCCTGAGGCGAATATTGAAAGGGTTGATAGGGATACAATTTCTTCAAAAAACGCTTTTGAGAATTTTTCTTCAAGGATGAACAGAAGGGAGATTGACATAGTTGTAGGAACTCAAATGATAGCCAAAGGCCACCATTTCCCGCATTTAAAACTCTCGGTTGTGGTTGACGCAGACAGCCTTATTGCTTTTCCCGATTTTCGCTCTGCAGAAAGGGCTTTTTCCCTTTTGCTTCAGGTAGGCGGCAGGGCAGGAAGGGAATTAAAAGGGAAGGTTTTAATCCAGACTTACAAACCTGAGCATTACATTTTTAAATATTTGAAAAAACATGACTATTTTTCTTTTTTTGACAAAGAAATAAAGTTCAGAAAAAAGGCACAGTATCCCCCTTTTACAAAAATTGTTGTTGTGGAAATAAAAGGAGTGAACGAAGAACAGGGAAAGGAAATAGCAACCCATTTAGGAGAAAAATTAAGAAATGCCAACACATTCGAGGAGTTGAACATTTTAGGCCCAGTAAAGGCTTCAATGTATAAGGTTCACAACAAATTCAGGTATCACATTATTTTAAAATCCCCTCAAAGAAAGAGCGTAAGAACATTGTTCGCTAAAGTTATAACTCCCTTTTTGAATAAAAAAATACCGGGTATTGTTATAATTCCCGATTTTGACCCCTATTCCATAATGTAGCGTAAAATTTTTTTTACACTTTCCTAATTGAAATCTCTCAAAAAGAAAAGAGATTGGAGTGCTCCGGATAATTTGTTCAAAAATAAGGAGATATTGTTTGTGGTGTTGTTTCTGAAAATGGTATGGCAAGTGCATGTTAAAGGGTGAGTGATAAAAATGGAGGTAAACATGAAATTAAAATTTCAAGTTAATGAAGAGGGGAAAAAACAGATAGTTATAGAACTTAATGAGGGCGGAAAAACAGGTTCTTTTGATAGTGCGTTAAAAGACAGGGATTTTTCAATGGTAGGGGATTTCAGGTATTTCGGGATTGAAAGGTTTAACTATCAAAGGAGATATGCAATATGAAGGGGGATATTATGATAGGCCAGAAAAACTATTTTATTATGTCATTTTTCATAGGGCTTTTGATAGTTATTCTTTCTATGGGTTTAAACGCAGGGATTTTTAGGTCTGCCATGTTGTTCGGATTAGCCAGCGGAATTTTCATTTGCCTTCTTAGTTTGGTTGAATTGTACAGAAT
>WFPG01000074.1 GCA_015487755.1 Acidobacteriota bacterium | reverse complement strand
ATACTGTTAAGCCTCGGTATATTAAAATTAGCGGTAATTGTAAAAGCCTTTTTGGGAAAATACGGTTTTTTGTTCATTAAACCGTCGGCAGATAATTATTTCTTAAAAATCTGGTGGGTTTCTTTATTTTTGATTTTCATTTTTCTTGTAAAAGGACTTTATTCCAAACGGCTTTCTTTCTGGGACGAGGCGAAAGAGATATTTATAAGCGGATTTTTTACGGTTATTTTAAGTTTTTCGGTTATTTATTTGACTAAAAAAGCGGAATTCCCTCGCTCAATTTTGTTTTTCTATTTTGTTTTTGTAATTATAATCCTTCCCGTTTCAAGAAACTACTTTAAGATTTTTCTTGCAAAAATAGGTTTATTTAAGAGCAATATAGTAATTCTTGGGGCAAATGAGACAGGGAAATTGGTTGCAAAAGCGCTTGTTGACGACAAAGAGTTAGGTTTCAACATTATCGGTTTTTTAGATCATTCCGCAAGAGGGGAAATTAAGGTAAACGGTTCTTTTTACCCTGTTTTGGGGAAAATAAATGATTTTGATAGTGTTATTAAAAAGAACAATGTTGATGGGGCAGTTATTGCATTGCCTTATTTAAGCGAAGAAGAACTTGAAAAATTGGCTGCCAATGTCCAGAAGTTTGTTAGAAAACTATATCTTGTGCCTAAAATGAAAAGGGTGTCCATATCCAATGCGGAACTATACCACTTGTTTGACGAGCAAATGTTTCTTTTAAAAATTCACAACAATTTGCAGTATGCGAGAAACAAGTTTTTTAAAACCCTTTTTGATATAATCCTTGCCCTTGCAATAACCCCGTTTCTTATTCCTTTAATCTTTTTAATAGGGTTGATAATTAAACTTGATTCCGACGGCCCCGTATTTTTTACCCATGAGAGGGTGGGAAAAGACGGAAGAAAGATAAAGGTTTTCAAGTTCAGGACAATGTATAAAGACGCACAGGAAAGGCTTGCTAAAATCCTGAAAGAGGACGAAGAGGCGAAAAAAGAATGGGAAAGATACTTTAAATTAAAAAATGACCCGAGAATTACGAGAGTTGGAAAAATTTTAAGAAAAACCTCATTAGACGAACTTCCTCAAATCTTCAATGTTTTAAAAGGGGAAATGAGTTTTGTAGGCCCGAGGCCTGTTGTTGAAGAAGAAATAAAGATGTATTACAAAGATTACGCAAAGTTTTACTATATGGTTAAACCGGGAATAACCGGCTTGTGGCAGATAAGCGGCCGCAACGATGTTGATTACGATAACAGGGTAAAACTTGATACATGGTATGTGCTTAACTGGTCGTTATGGCTTGATATTATGATTTTATTTAAAACCGTATCCGTTGTTTTAACTAAAAAAGGCGCATACTGATTTTTTTATCTTGAAAAAGGCTGTTGAATGAAAAAAAAGATTGCGATAATAGGCGTAAATTTCTATCCGGAAGACACTTCAACAGGGCTTTATACCGGCCAAATGGCTGAATACCTTTCAAAAAACGGATTTGATATAACGGTTATCACAGGTTTTCCATATTACCCTCAATGGGAGATATGGGAAGATTACAAAGAAAAGCCGAAGTACTTTGAAGAGTATTACGGTGAGATAAAAGTATTGAGGTACAGGCAATTTACCCCTCAAAACCCTTCTTTTTTAAAAAGAATCAGGCATATATTAAGTTTTACATTCGGCAGTTTGAAGAATTTAAAAAAGGTTGAAGAATGCGACCTTGTGATAGCAGTTGTCCCCTTTACCTCTGATGTTTGGCTTGCCCATAAACTTGGGAAAAAACACAATGCAAAGGTATGGGTACATGTTCAGGATTTTGAATTTGACGCCGCTTTTGAATCCGGGATAATTAAAAACCGCTTCCTGCAAAAAGTTATGTCCGGCATTTTGTATTTTTTTGAAAAAAGACTTTTTGACAAAGCCGATATATTAAGCACAATAAGTCATTCAATGATGGAAAAGGCGAAAACCAAAACAGAAACCGAGTTGTTTTATTTCCCCAACTGGATTGACGAAGACTTTATAAATCCTGAAAAAGCAAAACCCCACCCTTACCTTCAAAGTGATAAGTTTAAAATACTCTATTCAGGAAATATAGGGGCAAAGCAGGATTGGGAAAGATTTGTTGATTTTGTGGCTTTTTTAGAAGAGAGAAAAGATATTGAGTTTGTAGTTGTCGGGGACGGTGCTAAAAGGGATTGGCTTTTTGAGAAACTTGAAAAATTTCCTAATATCAGGCTTTATAACCCTGTGCCTTATAGTGAATTGCCCGACCTATTATGCAGTGCCGATTTGCACATTCTGTTTCAAAAGAAAAGCGTGGTTGACACGGTTATGCCTTCAAAACTTTTAGGTATGATGGCAAGCGGGAAGCCTTCTTTGGTTTGTGGAAACGGCAAGTCTGAGGTTGCCCGGGTATTAAAAGAATCTCAAGGGGGAATGTTTTTTGAAGATAATAATATGCCTGAAATGAGAGATTTTATCGATTCTCTTATTAAAGATAATCAATTAAAAACCCTTTGCGGAACAAAAGCCAGAAATTATATAATCTCAAAATTTTCTAAAAAACAGGTAATGAAAAGGTTGAAAGAAAAATTGGAGACAATACTGGAAAATAAGGATTTTTAACCGTTTCATCCCGCCTCTCTCTCTTTGTCTTTTTTTGAATTTGTGGTATTTTAAAAGATGCTGATTAAAAAATCAAATGAGGTTGACACAAATGAATAGATTGTCTCATTTAAAGCAGTTAGAGGCTGAAAGCATTTACATATTGAGAGAGGTTGCGGCAAACTTTAATAATCCTGTAATGATGTACAGCATAGGGAAAGACAGCTCGGTAATGCTTCACCTTGCAATGAAAGCATTTTACCCGGCAAAGCCCCCCTTCCCCCTTTTGCATATTGATACAAAGTGGAAATTCAAAGAGATGATTGAATTCAGGGACAAAAGGGCAAAAGAGTTGGGAATTGATTTAATTGTTTACACCAACCCAGAAGGGATTGAAATGAATATTAACCCCTTTGTTCACGGAAGCAAGATTCACACGGATATTATGAAAACTCAGGCATTGAAAAAGGCTTTAAACGAAGGCGGTTACGACGCCGTTATCGGGGGAGCGAGAAGGGACGAAGAGAAATCAAGAGCAAAAGAGAGGATATTTTCTTTCAGAGATAAAAACCACAGGTGGAATCCCAAAAAGCAGAGGCCTGAACTGTGGAACTTGTACAATACTCACATAGACAGAGGGGAAAGCGTAAGGGTGTTTCCTTTAAGCAACTGGACTGAACTTGATATATGGCTTTACATTTACCTTGAGAACATTCCCGTTGTCCCACTTTATTTTGCTAAAGAGAGGCTGGTAACGGAGTACGAAGGGGCTTTGATTTTAGTTGACGACGACAGGGTTCCCGAGGACTTAAGAAAAAAAGCGGTTAAAAAATGGGTCAGGTTCAGGACATTAGGCTGCTACCCGTTAACCGGAGCAATTGAATCAAAGGCAACCACTTTGCCTGAAATTATTCAGGAAATGCTTTTAACAAAGTATTCAGAGCGTCAGGGAAGGCTTATTGACTTTGACCAGGTAGGCAGCATGGAGAAGAAAAAGATAGAGGGATACTTTTAGGAGATTTTGGATTAGGAATTATGAATTAGGGATTAGATATTAGAAATTATGGATTATGGATTATAAATTTTGGATTAGGGATGAGGGATTTTTGAAATGGTGAAGGAAGAGAATTTGATTAAAGATAAAACATATCATTTTGCGTTGGAAATTATAGAGTTATATAAATATTTAAAATATAAAAAGCAGGAATTTGTATTGTCAAAACAAGTGTTAAGAAGCGGAACATCTATAGGGGCAAATGTTGAGGAGGCACAAGCCGCTCAATCAAAAAAAGATTTTTTATACAAATTAAATATTGCAAGCAAAGAAGCAAGAGAAACATTGTAT
>WFPG01000073.1 GCA_015487755.1 Acidobacteriota bacterium | reverse complement strand
GTGGCCTGTGCATCAGTGGGAATGCCGACGGGACGATGGAAGCCGTTGTTGGCGAAAATTAAATGACAAACCGGCATGGATGGATTGACACAATGCCGGAGCTTCTCTATAATCTTTTTCACCGGGCGGGCATAGCTCAGTTGGCAGAGCGCAAGCTTCCCAAGCTTGAGGTCGCGGGTTCGAAGCCCGTTGCCCGCTCCATTTTTTATTCCACTATTTTGTTTAAATCCGGGTAATCGGCAAATTCGGAGATTATTATTTTAGGTGCTTTAACCTTTGCGTTTAAAACCCCCTCTTCCATATCAAAGTAATCCTCACAAACCACTTTCCCGTCAACATTTCCTTTTATTACTGCGCATTTAGCCTTTACTTCCCCTACAATCCTTCCCTTTTCCACAAAAAGGCAGTTTTTTACCTCAATCTTTCCCTCTGCGGTGCCGTTTACCTTTAAATCACCTTCTACCTTTAATTCGCCTTTGAAAAAATTGTTTTTTTCAATAATTGAGGTTTTTGCCAATTAAAGCCCTCTCTCTTTTCTATAAGCCTTTAACCCTTCTTTAAGGATAACCATAGCCCTTTCAAGGTCTTTCTGGTTCAGGATGTATGCAATCCTTATTTCGTCCATACCTAAGCCTTCGGTTGCGTAAAAGCCGTTTCCCGGGGCAACTAAAACCGTTTCATTATCAAGGTGAAAGTCTCTTAACAAAAAGGTTGCAAAATCAATACAGTCTTTAATGGGAAGTTTTACAAGCATGTAAAATGCCCCGTTAGGTATTTTGCAGAATGTTTCTTCCATATCGCAAAGGTGTTTCATAATGGTGTCTCTTCTGCGTTTATACTCTTCCCTGATTTGGGAATAGTATTCTTCACCTAATTTGTGGACTTCAATTGCCGCTAACTGTTCAATAGTCGGGGGGCAAAGCCTTGCCTGTCCCATTTTTGTTATTGAAGCAATAACTTCTTTGTTTTTTGAAACTATGCAACCTAACCTTGCTCCGCAAAGGGAAAACCTTTTTGAAAGAGAGTCTGTAATAATGCCGTACTCTTCAAACCCTTCTTTTTCCAAAATTGAATTGTGTTTGCCCTCATAAACAAATTCTCTGTAAACCTCGTCAGAAACAAGGAATAGGTTGTGTTTTTTGCATAACTCTTTTAAGTCCTCTATCTCTTTTTCAGTGTAAGCGTATCCTGTCGGGTTTCCGGGATTGCATATCATAATAGCCTTTGTTTTAGAGTTGATTTTCTTCTCTATTTCCTCAATAGGCGGTAAAGCGTATCCGTTTTCAGGCTTTGAGGTTACAGGCACTATATTTACTCCTGCCATATTTGCAAACCCGTTGTAATTTGCGTAAAAAGGCTCGGGGATTATAACCTCGTCCCCGGGGTCGCATACGGATGCAAAGGCAAATATAATAGCCTCGCTTCCCCCTGTTGTAACCACAATGTCTTCCCAGTCAACATCTATTCCGTAAGACTGATAGTACTTTGCCAGTGTTTTTCTGTATTCGGGAAGCCCTGCGGAATGCCCGTACTTTACAACTTTTTCGTTTAAATTTCTTAAAACATTTAAGTATTCATTCGGTGTTTCTATATCAGGCTGTCCAATATTTAACTGGTATATTCTTTTACGCTCTTCTTTCGCTTTAAGAAGAATAGGCTCAAGCCTTCTCATAGGCGAAGACGGCTGATTACTTCCCCTGTTTGATAATTTAGGTGCCATATCCACTCCTTTGTCTTTTTTTACAAACCTATTTTAGATTAAAAAAAATAAAGTTAAAAGGGAAGTTTTAAATTATGGATTTGCAGAGTTCAAGAATTTGCTTTATTTCAACCTTTAGTATTTCCCCTATCTCTTCGTATTTTTCCTGCTCCTGGCAGTGAACCATTCTGTCAAAAACAGCCAAGGCCTTTTCAAGTATGCTTTCTTTTTCAGGGTGGTTTATTGTGTCAATGTAAGCAAGAACTGAATTTACTCCCTCTAAAATGCTTTCAAGCAAAATATTTGCCCTTGTTAAATCGTAAAGTTTAAATGCATTTGCCGCCGGGTTTAAAAGCCCTTCAATTTCTTCAACAGTTTCCAAAAAAAGTTTTTTGGTTTTTTCTTTGAAAACTTCAACCTCTTCCATATAGATTACAATGTCAAAGTAATTTGCAGGCTTGATTTCTTTTAATTTCTCTTCCTCAAAGTGGGTTAAAATCCATCCATCAAGCCTTACCTTTTCAACAAGGTATTTGCCCTTTTCTTTTTCCACATAGTAATTAAGCAGAGTGTACAAAGAAGAATGCTTTTCTTTAATTTCAGGGTCAACCTGAATTTTCATAACACACCTTTTATGTTAGAAGGTTTACTATATTGTACGCAACCGTAAAGTAGATAATTGTACCTAATATGTCGTTTGAAGCGGCAACGAAAGGGCCTGTGGCAACAGCCGGGTCAACTCCTATCTTTTTGAGGAAGATAGGAAGAAAACTGCCGTAAACGGAAGACATTGTTATGGCAATAAACATTGCCACCCCAACCGAAGTGCTTACAATAAATTTCGGGAGATTAACAGGTTTGGCTAAAATAAATGAGAAAGCAAAGGCAATAACTGCGTATAAAAGCCCTATTATTATCCCTACCCTGAACTGGGTGCTGAAAACATCCTTCCAGATGCTTCCTTCCATTTCGTTTATTGCCAATTCCCTTGCCATAATTGTAGCGCTTTGAATTCCTATATTCCCCGCTGCGGCGTTAATCATAGGCATAAAAACAACAAAGATTGCAAAGTATGCAAATTTAACGGAAATTACATCAAGCAATGAGGCAACGACAAATGTGCCCGCAAATGCCGGTAATAGCCACGGAAGCCTGATTTTTGCTATTTTAAAGGGATGCCCTTTGTATAAGATTTCCTCTTCAGAAGTACCTGCCAACCTGTAAATGTCTTCAGCCGCCTCTTCTTTGATAATGTCAATAACATCGTCAACTGTAATAATACCCACCAACTTGCCGTCATGGTCAACAACGGGGATTGCAAGCAAATCGTATTGAGAAACAAGTTTTGCCACTTCTTCCTGGTCTGTATCCACCCTGACGGAGATTATGTCTTTTTGCATAACATCTTTTAACTTTGCGTTTGGGTTTGAAAGCAGCAATTGCCTTAAAGACATAACCCCCGTTAATCTTTCGGCATCGTCAACAAGGTAAAGGTAAAAAACCATTTCAGCCTTGTCTTCCAACTGGTGAAGTTTTTCAATAGCCTCTTTCACAGTCAGGTTGTGGTTAAGGTAGAAAAAGTCTGTTGTCATTATTCTTCCTGCTGTTTCGTCCTGATATAGAAGTTGTTCTTCTACCTTTTCACTATCCTGAATAAGTTGAAGGATTTTCTCTTTCTTTTCCTCGTCTTCAATATAGTCTAAAATTGCGACAGCGTCGTCTGTGCTCATAAGTTTCAAAATTGCGGCTATTGTCTGGTCGTCTAATAAAGCCAGAATGCTTGCTATTAAATGCTCTTCAAGTTCAATTAAAACCTGAGATGCTTTCTCTATATTATGCTCAATCATGAATTTAAACAGTTTTTCCCTATTGATTGGCTTTAAAATCTCAACTGCGGCGGCAATATCCGAAGGGTGTGCCTTGTTTATAAGGTTTTTAAGGTTAGGCACCATGTTGCGCCGCAAAAATTTTCTTATAGACTCTGCAAGCAAAAGTATCTTAGAATTCAAAAAAATCCCCTTACATTAAAATTTCAATCTATTATAACGCATCCTTGATTTAAGGACAAACTTTATAAGGTAAAGCCCGTAGAAAAATCCGCCGATATGGGCAAACCACGCTACGCCCCCTACCTGTTGCCCCAATCCGAGAGAGGTAAGCCCGTTTAAAATCTGGAAAAATATCCAGAAGCCTATTAAAACAGCCGCAGGCATTGTGAAGATTCTAATAATAAAGATAAAGAAGAAAAGCACATAAACCCTTGCATTGGGATACAAAAGCAGATAAGCCCCTAAAACGGCGGAAACAGCACCGCTTGCCCCTATTACAGGCATTGTTGATGTAGGGTTGAAAACAGTGTGAATCAGTGCCGAAGCCACACCCCCTGCAATATAAAAAATGAAAAAATTGAAGTGGCCTAAAAAATCCTCAACATTGTCCCCGAATATCCAGAGATACCACATATTCCCCACTAAATGGGCAAGGTTTGCGTGGAGAAACATTGATGTAAAAACATTAAGTAAAGGGTGCACCGCAGGGGAGATGTAAAGGTTTTTCATATTGATAAGTTCAGTAGGTATAAGCCCGTAATTTAAAACAATAGCCTGAAAGTTGTACATTCCCCCCGATATTGAGAAAAAGTAAATTAAAACATTGACAATAATTATCCCCAAAGTAACAAAGGGGTATGTTGACGACGGGTTATCATCCTTAAACGGAAAAAACATACAAACCTCTCATTTATTGAATAACAAAAACAATTTTAGCATAGAACATTTGTTTTTGTTGCCTATCGTTTTTTGAAAGTGTCTGTAAATCCCCCCGATAATCCGACTAAAATGCAATATATTGCAAAAAAGTCTTGACTATTTTGCAATGTGGTTTAAAATAGTCGTATGATTATAGAAAGAAAAGTTTACAAAGAAAAAATCCTTAATGACTTGAATAAAAAAATGGTGCTTATTGCAGGCCCTCGTCAGGTAGGAAAAACCTTTCTTGCAAAGGAAATTTTAAAGAAATTTCCGAAAGGGATTTATTTAAATTACGATTTGTTTGAGCACAGGGAAATTATAAAGAGAATGGAATGGCTTGAGGATACCGAACTAATTGTTTTTGATGAATTGCATAAAATGCCTGATTGGAAGAATTATTTGAAAGGTATTTACGACACAAAAAGAGAAAACCTTAAAATTCTTATAACAGGAAGTGCAAGGCTTGATTTTTTCAGACAAACAGGAGACTCCCTTACAGGCAGATACTTTCTGCACCATCTTTTCCCTTTAACTTTAAGTGAATTAAAGCAGGATGATATGGAAGTTAAAATTGACAGGTTTTTTGAAAGAGGTTGCTTTCCCGAAACTTTTCTGTCAGAGGATTTAGACGATGTGGCAAGATGGCGTAATCAGTATGTTGACACAATTTTAAGGGAAGAGGTTTTTAGCCTTGAAAAGGTTGATAAATTAAAAGAGTTAAAACTTGTATTTGAGATTTTGAGAAGAAGGGTTGGAAGCCCTGTTTCCTACAAATCTATTGCAGAGGATGTTCAGGTTTCCCCAAATACCGTTAAAAGATATATTTCCATTCTTGAAAACCTTTACCTTGTTTTTAGAATCCCCCCGTTTGCGAAGAATATTGCACGGGCTGTATTGAAAGAGCCTAAAATTTATTTCTTTGACCCTGCTTTGATTGTTGGAGATAAAGGCGTTGTTTTTGAAAATTTTGTAGCAATGTCTCTTTACAAACATGCCACCACTTTAAAAGATTTCAAAGGCAAAGATATTGAATTAAGGTATTTAAGAACAAAGGATAAAAAGGAAATAGATTTCTGTCTTGTGGAAAATGAAATCCCTCAATTATTTATTGAAGTTAAATTAAGCGACAGGGAAATTGCAAAGAATTTGCGGTATTTTTCGGAAAAGTATAATGTAAAAGGCATTCAGGTTGTTAAAAATTTAAGAACCGAGTATCAATCAGGGAATATAAAGGTTTTAAAGGGGGAAAATTTTTTAAAGAGTCTTTTTCTTTAAATGTAGTTTGCGTGTTTTTATTGATTATTATGATGTAAAATCAAAGAGAGAATTGTTTAAAAGATAAGGGAGATTATGAAGAAGTATCCGATTGAAAGGGCGTTTATAATTAGCAGAATGATAGATAAGTACCCTATGCTTGCCGATGTTATAAGAAAAAAGATGAGGAAGATTTTAGAAAAAGACGGGGTTATAACAAGGGATAAAATCCTTGAAGAGGCAAGGCTGAAGGCTATGGCAGACCAGAGGAGGGAAGGGTTGACAGACCCGATAAACCAGGAGTCTGCCGAGAAATGGGATGCAAGGGTAAGGGAGCACCGCAAACAGTTAACCGATTTTTACTTTGCATTAAACTATTCAATTGAAGACGCCATAAACATTATTGAAGAAGTTAAAATGACAAATTTGCAACTTCAGGAATTGCTTGAAAATGAAGAGTTTTCCTTTGAGTTGTTTAAAGAGGCTGAAGATTACTTAAAAACAAAAGACATATCAGACTTTGACGAAGACCCGAAGATGGAACATGTTAAGGTTAATATTATAAGAAACTTTATCTCTGAAAAACTTGACTTTATCTCAATTGCCAAAAAATACTTTACTTTCAAAGACTTGCAGGAGATTAAGGCAAGGATTATAGGAAGCGGTAAAATAGGCGGAAAGGCTGCAGGGCTTTTACTTGCCTATTCAATTTTGAAAAAGGAAAGGGAGAAGACCCCAGATTTTCCTAAAGTAAACATACCTGCCTGCTATTTTTTGTGTTCAGAGGTTTTTTACAGGTTTTTTGAACACAACGATGCCCTTGACTTTCAAACAGTAAAGTATAAGCCTATTGAAGAGATTGAAAGTCTTTTTCCTGAAATAAAGGCAAAGATAATGTCTTTTTCATTTCCTGACGACATAGTTATAAAATTAAGGGCTTTACTACAAAAGTATCAAGGTGTCCCTATGGTTGTCAGGTCTTCAAGTTTGCTTGAAGACGATACAAACTCTTCATTTGCGGGAAAGTATGAAAGCATTTTTATAGCAAACAATAAATCAATGGAAGAGAATTTGCACAGCCTTTTAAACGCCGTTAAAGAGGTTTACTCTTCAGTCTTTTCCCCTGATGTTATTGCTTACAGAAGGGAGAAAAACCTGATTGATTACGACGAAAAGATGGCTGTTTTAATCCAGAATGTCGTAGGCGTTGAAAGGGGAAATTACTTTGCCCCATTTTTTGCAGGGGTGGGTTTTTCCTTCAATATGTTCAGGTGGACAAATAGAATTAACCCTGAAGAGGGGTTGTTAAGGCTTGTGTTAGGGTTGGGAACAAGGGCTGTGGGAAGGGTTGGAAGCGATTACCCAAGAATGGTTGCTTTAAGCGACCCTAATTTAAGGCCTGAAAAGAATGTTAAAGACATAAAAAAATACTCCCAAAAGTATGTTGATGTTTTAAACCTTGAAAGCGAGAAGATAGAGGAAATACCCGTTAGAAAGGCCTTAAAATTGTGCTCAAAGTTTGAAAAAGACCTTGCATTTCAATTTGACGCAGGGGGTTATTTCAGCGAATCCTTTTTCCAGACAGAGCAAAACCTTTTACCGGTAATTACCTTTAAAAAACTGTTTCAAAAAACAGGCTTTGCAAGGGATTTTAAAGAAATTTTAAATGTTTTGAAAAAGGCATACAAAACAGAGGTTGACACTGAATTTGCCGTTTTAGTTGAGGAAGATACAAGGGATTTGAAATTCTTTTTACTTCAATGCAGGCCACTTTCCCTTCCCGGAGTGAAGGAAAATGTTGAACTTCCAAGGGTAAAGAATAAGAAAAACCTTCTATTTGATGTTAAAGGCCTTTCCCCCTGCGGTATTGTGAGAGGGGTTGAGTATATAGTTTATGTTGAGCCAGACAGATACAATTCTTTATCCGACGAGTCGGTAAAATTGGAAATAGGAAGAATTGTTGGGCTTCTCAACAGAAAACTTCCCGCCAAGAAGTTTGTCTTAATGGGGCCCGGCAGGTGGGGGACAACTGATTTGAAATTGGGAGTAAAGGTCGGTTACGGAGACATAAACAACACCGCTGTTTTGATTGAACTTGCCACCGTAAGCGAGGTTTTTTCTTCAGAGGTTTCTTACGGGACACACTTTTTTCAGGATTTGGTTGAGGCAAACATCTATCCCCTTTCAATTTACCTTGACAAAGAGGGCAACTTTTTCAATAGAGACTTTTTAGAAAAAGCAGAAAACAAACTTTCTGAATTCCTTGAAGGCTATGAAGACTACTCCCCCTATGTCAGGATTGTTGATGTTAAAAAGGAAACAAAGGGCAAACTTCTCAATATCTACATGAGTTTAAAGAAACTTCGTTCAATAGGCGTTTTTAAGAAATGATTACTTC
>WFPG01000072.1 GCA_015487755.1 Acidobacteriota bacterium | reverse complement strand
GTTGATTTGGCCATCCTGTCAAAAGAAGAAGCCGAATTTTTCTTAAATAAGGACGGCTTAAAAAACGATATAAAACTTATTCCGTTCAGGGAAAAAATAATTATTAAGAGATACATAATCTTCAGCAAAAAAACAGATAAAAAAATAATTGAAAGAATAAACAAAGCGATTGAGCAATTAAATTGATTATTTCATTTTCACATAATAGTAAAAAGTCCATTTAACATGTATTTTGTCGTCTTTTATAAAAGAGGGAAGCGGGGGAAAAGGGTTTGAATATTTTATAGCGTAAAAGGCAGACATATCAAGAGGCGCAATCTCAGTTTTTTGCAAAAATTTAAGGTTTTCAATCTCTCCGTTTTTCTTTATATCAAACTCAACCTTTACAATTCCCTTTAAGAAAAGGTTTTGAACAACGGGGGGGATAATCCAGTTAGATTTAACCTTTCTCTGTATTATCTTTGCATAAGGCCCTAAATCAAAGCCCTGGGTGTCAATTGAGAAGTTTCCGGGTATTGTAAAGCCTCCGTTTTCATTACTGTAAACCTCAGGCTTTGTAACGGAAAACAGGTTTTCGGTGTTAATGTAAGGCTTTTTCTCGCTTTTTTTAGCCAACTTCTTCTCTTCGTTCTGCCCTGACAGGGTTTGAGTGCCTGTTTCCCCTTCTTTTGTGAGTTTTTGAGATTTTTCTCCTTTTTCTTTTACAACTTTTTTTAGCATCTCCTGAGGCTTAGGCATTGATTTCATTTTCCTTGACTTAACAACCATACCTTTTTTAATCACTATTTCAGGGGTATTTCCTTTTGAATAAGGAGAGTTGGACTTTTTACCCTTTCCCCCTGACGCTTTTCGTGAAATGTCTGAATAAAGTTTTGCCTTCGGGTTTTCCTTAACAGGGGTTTCTTCAGGCAAATCAACAAAGGTAAATTTTATCTCTTTACTGTTTTGGGCAGATGTTTGAATTAACTTATTTATCTTTTTTACAAAATTGGCAAAGAAAATCCTGTCTGAAGCAAAATACAAAAGCAAGGTAAGTAAAATTGCAATCATCAAACTTTCAAACAGTGTTATCTCTCTCTTTTGCCTCATACAAACTTCTCAAACACTTTTTTAAAAATCTCATGGCGTATAGCGGAAAAATCTATATCCTTAACTTCGGGACAAATCCTGTTTGAGAGAAAGACAACAAATACATTCTCTCTTTTGTGAATAGCAATTCCCGTTCCCGTAAATCCCAGATGGTAAAAGTAATCCTCTCTCTCAAACAAAGGCAATTGCCAATTTTTGCTTTTCAACAAATTCTTAACCAGATTAATGACACCGAAAACATCCGTAAAGAGCCCGGAATTTCCCGCAATTCCCCCTGCATAATGGGAGTTTAAGTCATGGGTTTCCCCTTTTATAATTCTGTTAATCCTGAATTTTCTTTTGTCAGGGTTTTTCACAAACCTTTTTGCAATTTCAAACTCAAACAGATTTCCCCTTTCAGTTGGGGCAACATTTACACATTTTAAAGGGGGAATAAAGCAGTTTTTAAAATCTTTCAGAAAATCCGCCGAAATTTCTTTAAAAGGCTTTTTAAGTTTTTTTTCAAGAATGTTTGCCAGAAGGATGTAGTTTAAGCATGAGTAAACCTTTTTTCCTTTTTCTCCCTTGAAGCCTTTTTCAACAATTGTTTCCGTATAGGGTTTATTAAAAAGGTAAAGGGGAAGCCACGGAATAAGCCCCGATGTGTGGTTAACCAATTCTTTAATTTTCACAGAATACGGCAAATGAGGGATATAATCTCTTGCGTCTTCGTTTAAAGCAAGGTGCTTTTCAATTAGTGGAAAGGTTAAAAGAGGCTTTGTGATTGAAGCGCAGTCGTAAATCAAAAAATCTGGATAGCCTTTCAGCAAAACAAATTTACCTTCTTTTACAACGGCAAGGGAAAAAGAGGGGGTTAAACCCCTCAAATTTATACCCCCTAAAATTCCCTGAACCATTCCTTCTTTTCAATCATTTCAGAGATTGTTTTTGTAAGTTTTAAAGCCTTAACCCCGTCTTCTCCGTTCACGGGAACGGCGGTATTGTTTATTATTGCATCTAAAAATGCACCGTCTTCCGCTTCAAGCTGGTCTTTGTTTATAACCTCAATCTCTTCGGATACTATCTCATTTCCTTTGTAATAAACCTTTTTCAAACTTCTGTTGTTCAGGTTTGCTGAATAGTAAGCGGTATTGTCAAAAACCCTTATGCTTCTGTCCCTGTCTTCCGAAACCCTTGACACGCTTAACTCAGCCAAACACCCGTTTTCAAACTCAATCAAGGCAAAGCCTATGTCTGTTTTTTCCGTTAAAACCTTGCTTCCTTTAACCGTAACCCTTTTCACCTTTGAATTTGCAAGGTTTAATACAAGGTCAATATCGTGAATCATTAAGTCAAGGACAACATCTATGTCAACACTTCTCCCCGTAAAGGGGGAAAGCCTTGAGGTTTTTATAAACTGCGCACCTTTGCAATGCTTTTTCAATGAGACAAAGGCAGGGTTAAACCTTTCAATATGGCCTACCTGAAATTTCAGGTTGTTTGTTTCGGCAAGTTTTATTAACTCTTCCCCCTGCTCTATTTTGACTGTAATCGGCTTTTCAACAAGGACATGGATATTGTTTTCAAGAAAAAACTTTGCTATTTCATAATGAAGAATTGTAGGGGTGGCGATTACCACAGCGTCAACCTTGCCGACAATTTCCCTGAAATCTTTAATAAATTCAACATTGTACTTTTCCGCAAATTCCCTTCCTGTTTTTTCGTCAATATCAACAACAAATTTAAAATCAGATTGAGGCAATTCGCTTAAAACCCTTGCATGAAACTTGCCTAAATGGCCAGTGCCAATTACCCCTGTTTTTACTTTGCTCATTTCTTTTCTCCGTTATAGTTAAAATAGTCTTTAAAGGGAGTGTGCTTTATTTTATCCCTGTTTTTCTCCATTAAGTAATCCCAGTATCCGCTCTCCCCTTTAAGGTATTTGTCAAACCACGCCAAAAGGAAGTTTTCCTGACCAATCCAGTTTGCAAACTTGCCCTTCATGCCGTGGTCTTCGTTGAAAAACCTGATGTAAACAGTGTCCTTTCCTAAAACCTTCAAAGCGGTAAAGAATTGGTCCGATTCAAGTGTGGGGACATTTACATCGGCTGTGCCGTGCATAAGCAATAGCGGTGTTTTTACCTTATCGGCATTGTAAAGAGGGGATTTGTCAACATAGACATCTTTGGCATTCCACGGGTATGTGCCGTGAAGGGCAGTCATGCCGTAAAGGTAGCCCCAGTATCCCCCGCCCCAGTAAGAGGCTATGTTTGAAATGCCGTATTCTGAAACCAACGCTTTAAAGATAGTGGTTTTATATGCAAGGGTATTGGCAAGAAAACCGCCGTAACTTCCGCTGTAAGCACCTAATTTATTTGAGTCTATTGATTTTACCTGCTTGCATATCCATTCGGTAGCCTCAATTAAATCAGCAGCACTCTTTTCCCCCCATTCGTTGCAATGCTCCGCGGCAAACTTTTCCCCTTTTCCAACTGCCCCCCTCGGGGTGGTTAAGAAAACAAAGTATCCGTTATTTGAAAGGTATTGAAATACAGGGTGAAAGGGGTTGCCGCAGGGGACAACGCCGCCGTAATAAAAAACAATTAACGGGTATTTTTTATCGGGGTTGTAATTTGCAGGGTAAATCAGGTAATTGTTAATGTTATAACCTGTTTTTGACTTAAACCTGAAGTAATCGTAAGAAGACAGGATAATTCTCTTTTGAAGTGATTGAGGCTCAAAGGTGAAGAGTTTTTTATCTCCTTTGTAAAGGGACGGGTAATGATTAAAATCGCTTGCAAGGTAGTATATCCCGTTTGAGGTTATCTTAAAGCCTGTTGTCAGCAACTTTTCAGGCCTTTTAAGTTTCTTCAAGTTTCCGTCTTTCAGGCTGTAAAGGTATACCTCTCCCCTTCCCTCTTCTGTAGTTATCATTGCTATAGAATCTGCCGTTTTCTGCAATGTGTCAGATGTTTGATAAGCATAAATTATGTCTATCCCAGTGGTAAATTTCTGCTCTTTCGTTAAAGGCTTTATCTCTCCTGTTTTAAGGTTTAAAGAGTAAAGGCAATTATCGTAGTAGTTTGCGGGAATCTTTTCATTGTACTCTTCCTTCTGGGCGGTAAAGTAAACAAAATCTCCGTCTAAAATAGTTGAGCCTACAGGGTTTTCTGAGCCTATATTGTATTCTCCAATCTTTCTCTCTTTCAAATAGGTTAAGTCTTTTTCATAGACAACTGTTTGAGCCCATGGGTATTTATCAATATGTCTGGAGACAAAGTAAACAACCTTTTCCCCGTCAACAGCAAATGAGTCTATGTAATCAGGGTCAACAACCTTTCTAACGGTTTTCCCGTCAATGCTAACCGAAAACAATGCGGTTTTTGTTTTGTAAAAGGGTGTTTTTTCGTAAAGGTGTTCAAGTATTTCGTAGTTTCTCTTTGGGCTTTTAAATGTATCTGAAACAAGAAAATAAACTATTTTGTCGTCAGTGGAAAGCGAAAGTTTTGAAATAGATTTTTCAGACTTGAATATCTCTTCTTTTTCAAGGGTTTTTAAGTCAACCTTTAATATGCTTTTCTTTTTCAACAAGAGCAAAAACTTTCCGTTATTAGAGAAAACAGGGGTTTTGCAATTTTCAAAAGAGATGTAATGGGAAAAATCCCCGTTTAAAAAAAGGTCAGTTTCAACTTTTCTCTTTCCCTTTTTATCCCTCTTGGATACAACAACGGCAACATATTTCCCGCTTTTGTCCGTCGTAAAGTAATAGGGATACCAGAAATCGGTGTAATCGTTGTGGTCAATGTACTTTTTAAAATCCGTGGTAACTTTGCAGTCTATTTTCTCAAGGGCAATGCTTATATTCTTTTCCTCTTTGCCCTCTGCAAAAAAAACAATTACAAACCTATGCTTCCCTGTTGTTAAGGCAATATCCGAATTATTCTTTACCTCTTTGCCGTCAAAATAAATTTTAATGTTTTTGTATCCTTCAACCTTAATCTTTCCCTTTTGAAATTTGCCTGTTTCCGCATAAAAAGCAACAACCTTTGTGTAGGGGTTTGAGGATTTTGGAAGAATGATTTTTGAAACCTCATTCGGCTTTACTTCCCCTTTTTCCGTTAAAAACCTTGTGTCTTTTGAAATGTATATATCTTTATTTACCGTATAGCCGTTGGGGAGCATCAACTCAAGTGCTTTGTCAACATTAACCGCATAACTATTAAAAACAAAAGTTAACAATAAAAAAACAGATATAAAAAACTTTCTCATACTCCACTCCCATAGTTTATTTCCTTTTAGATTATACCAGAGTAAACAGTTAAAAAACCTGGCTATTATAAAGAAAATTAAACAATCAAAATTTATGCAAGTGATGATTATCACATAAATTGATATAATATG
>WFPG01000071.1 GCA_015487755.1 Acidobacteriota bacterium | reverse complement strand
GTTAGTATGAGAATCTTTTTAAATAAAAAAGGTGCATCACAAACCGAATACATAATAATCATTGTTTTAATTGCCGTATCCACCATGGCTGCAGTCGGTAAGTACGGAAAAGAGATAAAGTCACTCTTTCAAAAATCCACCGCAAAACTTTCTTTATTTGATGGAAGCAGCGGAGATGAAAATTCAAATGTTTCCGGCGGAGATGATAGTTTCCCTGTCGGTGGTGACGAAGTAACGGTAGGCTCTGGAGATGAAACCTCGGTATCAGGCTCTGAAGACGATAATCCGCCTGCTGAAAACAGAAAAAGCAAAGAAGAGTGCATGAGAGAATACAATAATTTGATGAGTGAAAAAAGGCAGGAAGGCCAGATCTATAACAGCAGGATAAATTCATCAATAGCCAGAGAAAGGCATTACAGGGAATTAGCGGAAAAGTTTGCCCGTTTAGCCTCAAAATTCAGGTGGTTTCACTCAGGAAGTGTATCTGTTAATATCCAGATTTTAGGCTTAATTTTTGGTAATCATGGCCATAGTGGTGGAGGAAGCAGGCAGAGGGATTATTATTTAAGAAAAGCAGAGATGTATCGCAGGCTTGCTGATAGGGAAACAGAATTTAGAAGAAGAGAGCAGGAAAGGCATAGGGCTTTTCTTGAAAACTGGAATTTGAAAATGCAGCAATGGCAACAGGAGTGCGGCGGCAGGCATTAAATCCTGAAGTGTATATCTTCCCTGTTGAAAAGGTAAACTGAAAATCCCACCAATGCAACAGCAAGCAAAACAGTAATCCCGAAAGAAAGCATAAAGTGGCTTAACACTATCTTTCCAGTTAAAATTTCCTGCATTGTTATCGCAGTGTTTAAAACAGGAATATAGTAAAAGTATTGGGGCACTTTCAAAGGCGCATTTATTGTAAGAAGTGCAACAAAAATTATGACAAGGAGAACAGGTGTCATTAAAGTTTGCCCCTCTTTCATTGACCTTGCATAACTTCCTATTGCTATTATAAGCGCCGCAGAAATTAAGCCTATCGGCAAGATTAAAAGAAAAACGCTTATCACTGTGGCAGGGTTAAACGATACCCCTAACTGTTGAATTTTATCGCTGTGTTTTGCCGCTTCTTGTAATGCCTGTGATGCCATTTCCTTTGACACCATTTTTGAAGAAGACAATGACGCAAGGAAAAACCCGACAATATTAACTATTGAGTAAATAATTTCAATTACAATAACATAAAACAGTTTGCCGAGAACAATCTCTGTTCTTGTTGCCTGAGAAACCAATAAAGTTGCTATTGTTCCCTTTTCCTTTTCCCCCGTTGAAACCTCTAAACCGAAGCCTAAAGCGCCTGAAAAAAGCATAATTATAATCAAATAAGGCATTAACCTTCCTAAAAAAGCCATAGCAACATCCTTCTGGGAAGCCGTGTCTTTGTTTTCAATCTCAAATGGGTTTACCTTTTCTTCAGGAATTTGCAACTCTTCAAGGTTTTTTGCAATCAATTGCTTTTTGTAATCCTCAAGCCCCTTTTCAAGCCTTTTCTTTGCCTCTCTTGAAAGCCTCTTTGCCGAGTTGTATTCAATAACAATCTTCCCGCCTTCTTTGTATAAAAAAGCCTCTAACTTCTTGTCTGTAAGAAGGTTTTCCACTTTGTCATTATTGGCAATCATTTTAAATGAAAGGTTGTCTAAATTTGTTTTTAAAAATGCAATTAAATCGCTTGGTATTGTTTGAGAAAATCCTACCGTTACGGTTTTGTTTTTTATCTCTTTCTTTGTTTTTAAAGCCATTCCCGTCATTACATTGAAAAATATATAGTAAAAAACAATAGGCAAAACAAATGTGGTAATCAATGTCCTTTTGTCTCTTAAAAATACAGTCAATTCTTTCCCGAAAATAGTAAAGATGTTTTTCATGCCTTTTCCTCTTCAAATTTAACTAAAGAAAAGAATACCCCTTCAATGGTAGGGGAGTTATATTCCTCTTTTAAATCCTTTAAAGTGTTGTTTGCGACAATCTTTCCCTCATGGATAATACCAACCCTGTCGCATAGTTTCTCAATAACATCAAGTATGTGTGTTGAAATTACTACCGTTTTGCCTTTGTCTTTCATATCGCGGAGAAAGTCAATAACCGTTTTTGTTGCTAAAATGTCAAGCCCGTTTGTAGGCTCGTCAAAGATAATTATTTCAGGGTTGTGAATCAAAGCCCTTGCAATGCTTAACTTCTGCTTCATTCCAGTTGAGTATTCCACTACAAGCCTTTTTTTATCTTTTTCAAGCCCCAATGATGAAAAAAGAAAATCGCTTCTTTTCTTTATAGTTTCTTCGTCAAGCCCTGAGAGTTTGCCGAAAAACTTTAGAGTTTCTTCCCCTGTTAATTTCTCGTAAAGCCCTGT
>WFPG01000070.1 GCA_015487755.1 Acidobacteriota bacterium | reverse complement strand
CGGCAGGCCTCGGAGGAGGTACGGGAACAGGGGCTGGACCTGTTATCGCAGAAATTGCAAAAGAATTGGGCATACTCTCTGTAGCAATAGTAACCCAGCCCTTTTATTCCGAAAGGACATACCGTTATAAAAACTTTTTGTTAGGCTTTAATGAATTAAAAGAGCATGTGGATTCAATGATAATTCTTAAAAACGACAAGATTAAAGAGATATTTGACCCCAATGTTCCTATATCTACCGCTTACAGGGAAATTGATTCTGTCCTTGAAAAGGCTTTAAGGGGTATTGTTGATATGCTTTTCAAGCCCGGGGTAGAAAACATTGACTTTGCCGACGTTAAAGCAATTTTTGAATACAAAGGCTTTGCTTTATTGGGGTTGGGCAAGGCAAGCGGGGCAGACAGGGCGGTGCTTGCTTTTGAAGAGGCAAGAAAGTCTCCACTTCTTGAGACCTATCCTTTAGGGCAGGCAAAGGGGTTGATTTTAAATATAACATACGGCACCGGAGAATATGAATTAACCTTAAAAGAGCACGACACAATATTAAAAGCGGCACATGACGCTTTAGGCACAAATATTAGCGTAAACTTTATAAAGGGAATGGTTCAGGACGAAGAAGTGGGAGATGAGTTGAGAATAACCATTATTGCTACAGGATACGACTACTCAAGCTTCAAGGCTATTCCAGAAGAAGAATTGAAAAAGAGAATTGATAACAGTTTTGTAATTCAAACCGATGATATTCGCCTTGACGATAACATAGACGAAGAATTGCTTGAAGACTCAAATGATGAAAGCATAATTTTAAGCGAAACTATGCCGGAGATTGAAAACACTGATTTTGAATCTCCTTCCATTCCCGCTATTTCAAACAATTCCTCTAAAAGATATGAGCCTGTAAACTATCCTTTAAAAGAGGTTGCCGAAAGTTTTATTAAATCCTCAAATATTCCCTTTCCTATGTCTTTTGACGAAAAATCGGATACCACTTTTATTGATAATTTAAAAAGTGTACCCGCCTTTGTTAGGGCTTATTTAAAATTACAGGAAAAAGTAAAGGAGAAAGGCTATGTATAAAGAAAAAATAGAGCAGGCAGTTCAGATATTAAACGAGTTAAACATTGATATGTGGCTTACTTTCGGAAGGGAAAGCCATACCCTTCACGACCCGGCTATAGATTTAATTTTGGGGACAGGGTATACATGGCATTCCGCTTTCATTATTACAAAAGATGGAGACAGTGTAGCCATTGTAGGAAGCCTTGATGCTGCAAATATTGAGAAAAGGGGTATTTACGGCAAGGTTATTCCCTATTTAAAGTCTATTAAAGAAGATTTTTTAAACTATATTAAAGAAAAAGACCCAAAAACAATTGCAATAAACTATTCGGAAGACAATGTTATGGCGGACGGCCTTACATACGGAAGTTTTCTAACTCTTAAAAATTTGCTTGAAGGCACTCCTTACACAGACAGGCTTGTTTCTTCCGAAAACATTGTTTCTGCATTAAGGGGAAGGAAATCAAAAACAGAGATTGAAAGGATTAAATTTGCTATTAAAGAAACTGAAAAACTATATAAAGAAGTGTGGGACTATTTAAAGCCGGGGTTAACGGAAAAGCAGGTGCACCGATTTATGGTAAACAGAATGAAAGAGTTAGGCTATGAGCCTGCCTGGGATATTGAAATGTGCCCTTCCGTTTTTACGGGAATTCCAGAAGAGGGAGAGGCACACACGGGGCCTACAGACAAAGTTATTGAAAGAGGGCATGTTTTGAATATGGATTTCGGGTTGAAGATAAACGATTACTGCTCAGATTTGCAAAGAACCTGGTACATTTTAAGGGAAGGGGAGACAGAAGCCCCCGAAGATGTGATAAAAGGCTTTGAGGCTGTTAGAGACGCTATTGTTGAAAGCGCAAAGGCAATCCGCCCCGGAATGGAAGGAAGGGAGATTGACGCAATTGCAAGAAACCTTATAAAAGAAAGAGGATTTGACGAATACCCCCATGCCCTTGGCCATCAAGTAGGCAGGGTTGCCCATGACGGCGGTGGTTTGCTTGCCCCTGAATGGGAAAGGTACGGAGATTTGCCTTATAAAAAAATTGAGGAAAACCAGGTTTACACTCTTGAGCCGAGGGTAAGAATTGAAGGTTACGGTGTTGCAACAATAGAAGAAATAATAGTGGTAACAAAAGAGGGAGGGAAATTCCTGTCAAATCTTCAGAGAGAAATCTGGCTTGTTAAATAGATTTTTTATAATTTTTTTGTGCTACAATTAAATCAGAATGGCTATAAAAAAAGAGTGTAATTATTGCGGGACAATTGTCGAAATAGAAAGGGTGTCAAGGGATACCGATTATCTATGCCCTGAGTGTAAAAGCCTTGTATATAGAAGGGGGCAGCCATTTCAGCATGTTTTTTTTCTATCAATTACAAGCCTTTTGCTTTTTTTCTGGATGCTTCCCTCCCCCCTTATAACCATTAAAATTTTGAATATTGAACGAAGCGTTAGTTTTGTTAGCGGGATAGGGTATTTAATTGAAAGCGGCAGGTATTTAACTGCAATAATTTTAGGGTTAAGTGTTGTTGTTATCCCTTATGCAATGCTTATTTTAAGGATTGCTGTAATGGTAGCGGTAAGGCTTAAAGCGGTATCCCCTTCGGTTTTTCGCCTTCTTGCATTGTACAGGAAAATTCACGAGTGGAATATGGCTGAAGTGTACCTTGTAGGCATATTGATTGCTATCATAAAACTTCGCTCCCTTGCCGAAATAACGGTAGGTACAGGCACTTTATTGTTTCTGTTGTTTATTATAACCTTTTACATAAGTGTTGAATGGTTTAACCCTAACGATGTTTACCTTTTCTGCGGGGATTACTCCTGTCAACATGCGGAAGACTTGCTTTTTTACAGAGAGGCTGAAGATGAGGCTTAACGAAGATTATAAAAAGAAGGTGATTTTTAAATCATGGGCTTACACTCTTTCGGCAATTTTCTTTATGTTTCCTGCCTATATGCTTCCTATGATGGTTACAGGAAAGATGGGTAAAATAGAGGAAAACACAATATTTTCAGGGGTTGTTTACTTTTTTGTTAACGGCGATTACTTTGTGGCGTCGGTAATATTTGTTGCAAGCATTCTAATTCCGGTTGTAAAGATTGTAGGTGTTGTGTTTTTATTGTTGATTTACCATTTTAAGGCTTATGAGTTCAGGCAGAAGGGGGTTGCTTTATACCATATTTTAAGTTTTATAGGAAAGTGGTCAATGCTTGATGTTTTTGTTGTTGCTTTAATGAGTGCACTTGTTCAATTCGGCTTTATCTCTTTCGCAAAGCCGGGCCCTGCCGTTATTCCGTTTGCATTGGTTGTTATATTTACAATTCTTGCAACTAAAAAATTTGATACAAAACTTTTCTGGAGTGATATATGAAACCGATAATTATTAAAAGGTCAACAATCTATCTAATCTGGGTAATTCCCATAATAGCCATTATAATCTCGGGAATAATGCTTTTTAACGAATATGCCAAAATGGGAGAGTCTGTTGTTATTATTTTTAAAGACGCAAGGGGATTTAAACAGGATGAAACCCCGATTAAATACAAAGGGATTTTAATAGGTAT
>WFPG01000069.1 GCA_015487755.1 Acidobacteriota bacterium | reverse complement strand
TTATAAGATTTTGAATTATAAGAGGAAGATTTTTTTATCTTTGGTATAATTTTGTCAGAAGAAAAAAGTTTTGAGGTGGGGTATGAAAAAGTTTTTTAGCCTTTTAATATTGGTTCTAATTTTGCCTGCAATTTCCTGCGGGGAAAAAGACCCTGTGAAGGAAGTTATTTCAGTAAGAAACAAATACATTGTTAAGACTTTAGGTTTTAACCTTGTAAGGGACGAAAACGGAGACCCGGCTTATTTAAATGTTGAGTTTGCCATTGAAAACAAAAACTCAAAGCCTGTTTTAAAATACCTGACACTAATAGTGAAGAGATATGACGCAAAAGACAATGTTGTCGGGGAAGACACAATAGTTGTTGATGTAAGCAATTTAGGCGGTTATAAGCTAAAGAGATACTTGAAAAAAATTCCCAATAAAATCAGAGGGGTTATGGCAATCCTTGTTACCAAAGCCCCTGTGGACGAGACAACTAAAAATTATTTAAAGTACAAAGAGTTTCAATCAGTAGCAAGGTAAATGAGAAAAAATGTAATAGTTGCAGGGGGGCTTGACCCTTCCGGCGGCGCCGGGCTTGCAAGCGACATAAAGGTTTGCGCGTTTTTTAATACTTATCCCCTGCCTGTTATAACCGCATTAACCTATCAAAACTCCACAAATTTTTTCGGGTTTGAGCCCCTTAAAAAAGAAAAAATTGAAAAACAGTTGAAATCTATTTTAGGCTTTTACCGTGTAGAAGTTGCAAAGATAGGGCTTACGGGGAACGCAGAAGTATTGGTAACCCTTGTTAACCTTTTGCACAAAAACAAAATCAAAATAGTTTACGACCCTGTTTTAAAAACCTCTACCGAGGGGATTGTTTCGGACAACAATTTAATTGATACAATTTTAGATAATTCGGATAATTTTTTTTTAATCACTCCCAATATCCCTGAAGCGCAAAAACTTACAGGGCTAAATTCCGAAAATCAGAAAGAGTTAGGGGAAAAACTTTTGCAAAAGGGATTTCAAAATGTACTGATAAAAGGCGGCCACCTTGAAAAGCCTGAAGATATGCTTTTAACAAAAAACGAATTTATTATTTTTAAAGGGGAAAAACTTGAAACAAAAAACACAAGAGGAACGGGGTGTGCATTATCAAGCGCAATCGCCTCAAACCTGGCACTCGGCAAAACCCTTAAACAATCAATTGCAACAGCAAAAAACTATGTTATAGAAGCCATGAACCACTCTTATAAAACAGCCAAACCGCCATATCCCTTAAATCTTTTACTGAAATAGGTATGAAAAGGATATATATTCTTGATAATTTTGATTCTTTCACAATGAATGTATTTCACCTTTTTTCAAATTTTACGGACAAAATCACTGTAGAAAGGGCTGACAATTCAACAATAGCGTTAATTGAAAGTTTTAGCCCTGATATTTTAATTATTTCTCCGGGGCCAGGAAAACCTGAAGAAGCAATACTGTCGCTTCAGGCTATTGAACATTTCAAAGATAAAATCCCTATTTTCGGCATATGCCTCGGAATGCAATGTATGGCTATATGGGACAAAGGCAAGGTTGAAAAAGCAATCCCCGTTCACGGGAAAAAGGACATTGTTTACCACAACGGGCAGGGCATTTTCAGAGAAATACCCTCTCCCTTTTATGTTGCAAGGTACCATTCATTGTATGTGTCGGAAACGGGAAAAAATTTTCAGGTTATAGCAAAAAACAAAGAAAAAATTCCCATGGCAATTAAACATAAAAAGTATAAAATCTACGGTGTTCAGTTTCATCCTGAATCATTTTTAACAGAATACGGATTAAGGATAGCCGGAAATGTCTTATCTTTATGTGATTGAGAATTGGCAAAGAGAAAAAAGGCAATTAACAACCGAAGACTTTTTCAAACTTGAAAAGAGATACGAATACTGCATGCTATACGGAAGGGGAAATTACATTATCTTTGGAGAAAAGCCTCTCATGGTTTTTAAATATTTTCCTGAAAACATAAAGTTTATTAGAAAAGGGGCAACACCTTCAATTTTCCCTGACTTAATAGGGTTTATATC
>WFPG01000068.1 GCA_015487755.1 Acidobacteriota bacterium | reverse complement strand
TACCTTGCCGATAAAGAACAGAAGATTGACTTCTTTGATAATGTGTAGGAGAGTGAACTATGGCGTTGAAAAAGTTTAAACCATATACCCCTTCAAGAAGGTTTATGACGGTTGCCGACTTTTCGGTGCTCACAAAGAAAGAGCCTGAAAAGTCATTGACCGAGCCTTTGCATTCCAAAGGCGGAAGAAATAACCTCGGTAGGGTTACCGTAAGGTTCAGAGGCGGCGGCCATAAAAGGCTTTACAGAATAATTGATTTTAAAAGAAATAAGGACAATATTCCCGCAAAAGTCGTGTCTATAGAGTATGACCCTAACAGGTCGGCATGGATTGCTTTGGTAGTCTATGCCGATGGTGAAAAAAGGTACATCATCGCACCGGAAGGTTTGAAGGTAGGCGATACCGTAATGTCAGGCGAAGATGTTGACATTGTGGTAGGCAACACTTTACCTTTGAAAAGCATTCCGGTCGGTACTTTAATTCACAATGTTGAGTTGAAGATCGGTAAAGGTGCTCAGCTTTGCAGAAGTGCAGGAACCTATGCCCAGTTGCTTGCAAAAGAAGGAAATTATGCCCATTTAAGGCTTCCTTCAGGCGAAGTAAGGCTTGTTCATGTTAACTGCAGGGCGACAATAGGCCAGGTTAGCAATCAGGAGCACGAAAACATTAAGATTGGTAAAGCCGGTAGAAACAGGTGGTTAGGCAGAAGGCCTCATGTTAGAGGCGTTGCTATGAACCCGATTGACCACCCGATGGGCGGCGGTGAAGGCAGAACATCCGGCGGTAGGCCTTCTTGCTCACCGTGGGGATGGCCGACAAAGGGTTATAGGACAAGAAAGAAGAACCACAGAACCGATAAGTACATTGTAAGAAGAAGGAAAGCATAAGGTGGAGGATTTAGATGGGTAGATCGTTAAAAAAAGGATATTTCGTAGATGACCACCTTTTGAAAAAGGTTCAAAAGGCTAAAGAGACGGGGAGCAAAGCAGTTATAAAAACCTGGTCTCGTAGGTCAACAATTACTCCCGAAATGATAGGGTTGACCTTTGCGGTATATAACGGAAAGAAGTTTATCCCTGTATATGTGGATGAAAACATGGTAGGACACAAATTAGGCGAATTTGCCCCCACAAGGACTTTCAGGGGACACGCCGGTAAAGACAAAGGTTCAAAAAGGAAGTAGGGGTAAGCCATGATAGCAAAAGCAGTAGGAAAATATATAAAAGGTTCTCCTCAGAAGATGAGAATAGTTGTCAACGCTATTAAAGGCAAAGATGTTAACGAAGCGCTTGCAATTTTGGGAACCTCTCCCAAAGCGTATGCAAAGAGGGTTGAAAAGGTTCTCAAATCTGCAATTGCAAACGCTGAGAACAAGAATGAAGCAATTGATGTTGACTCCCTTTACATTAGCAAAGCGTATGTTGACAAAGGCCCTATGCTTAAAAGGATAAGGCCTGCAGCAATGGGGAGAGCAGTTAGGATTTTAAAAAGATATTCACATATCACCATTGAATTGGATGTGAAAGAGTAATTGGAGGTGAATGGTGGGTCAAAAGGTTCATCCTTACGGATTTAGGCTGGGGTTCAATAAAAACTGGAAATCAAGGTGGTATGCTGAGAAAGAGTATCACGATTTCCTCCAGGAAGACCTGGCCTTAAGAAATTGGCTTAAAAAAAGGCTTTATCATGCAGGCATTTCTTCAATTGAAATAGAAAGAGCCGTTGATAAAATCACGATCAATATTCACACCGCAAAACCCGGTATTGTTATCGGAAGGAAGGGTGCTGAAGTTGAAAATTTGAAAAAAGATATTCAGAAAAGGTTGCAGAAAAAGGATGTTTTTGTAAATGTTGAGCAGGTAAAAAACCCTGAAACCGATGCCCAATTAGTTGCTGAACAGATAGCGTCTCTTTTAGAGAGAAGGGTTGCTTTTAGAAAGGCTATGAAAAGGGCTCAGGAAGCGGCGTTGAAAAAAGGCGTCCAGGGAATTAAGATCAAGGTGTCCGGTAGGTTAGGCGGAGCCGATATTGCTCGTTCGGAAGAGTATTCGGCAGGAAGGGTAACCCTTTCAACATTGAAAGCTGACATCGATTACGGTTTTGCCGAAGCAATGACAACATACGGTGTTATAGGTGTAAAAGTATGGATTAACAAAGGTGAAAAGTTGCCTAAAACACCTGAAAGAAAAGCCGCAAAAAAGGCTAAGTAGTGGAGGATACTCATGTTAATGCCAAAGAAAGTTAAATATAGAAAACAACAAAAGGGCAGAGTAAAAGGTAAGGCTACAAGAGGCACAACGGTTGCTTTCGGTGAATACGGGCTTCAGGCTCTTGAATCCGCATGGATTACAAACAGGCAGATTGAGGCTGCCCGTATCGCTATTACAAGGCATGTTAAAAGGGGCGGAAAGATCTGGATCAGGATGTTCCCTGACAAGCCTTACACAAAAAAGCCTGCAGAAACAAGAATGGGTAAAGGTAAAGGTTCTCCCGAAGGCTGGGTTGCCGTAGTTAAGCCCGGCAAGATTCTCTTTGAAATTGAGGGAGTACCCAGAGAGCTTGCACATAGGGCTTTTGAACTCGCTGCTGCAAAGCTTCCTATTAAAACCCAGTTTGTTGAGAGAATGAAGTAGGGAGGCTGAAATGAGGGCAAAAGAGATTAGAGAATTAACAATTCAGGAGATAGAAGCACTGGTTGCTGACAAAAAGCAGGAGTTGTTCAAGCTTCGCTTTCAACATGCTTTGGGGCAGCTTGAAAACACCTCAAAGTTGAGACAGACAAAGAAAGAAATTGCGAGGCTTTACACAATTCTTACCGAAAAAAGGAGATTAAACGATGCAAAATAGAAAAGTGTTAATCGGTGAAGTAGTTAGCGACAAGATGGACAAATCAATTGTCGTAAAAGTTGAAACACTTGTCATGCATCCTCTTTACAAAAAGTACATTAAAAGGTCTAAAAAGTACATGGCTCATGACCCTAACAATGAATGCGGAATTGGCGATAAGGTTGAAATTATTGAGTCAAGGCCTTTAAGTAAAAGAAAAAGATGGCGTTTAAAGAGGATACTTGAAAAGGCAGAAAAACTTTAATTTGTGTGAGAGGGGTAGGCTATGATACAGATGGGAACTATTTTAAAAGTTGCAGATAACTCGGGAGCAAAAAAGATAATGTGCATTCACCCTATCGGCTCTAATGTTGGCCAGTATGCAAAGGTAGGGGACATTATCAGGGCTTCGGTTAAAGAAGCTTCTCCTTCATGGAACGAGAAGAAAGTAAAAAAAGTGAAAGCGGTAATTGTCAGGCAGAGAAAAGAGATTAGAAGGAAAGACGGAAGTTACATCAGGTTTGACGAAAACGCGGCTGTTTTAATTAACAACGAAAACGAACCTATTGGGACTCGTGTTTTCGGGCCCGTAGCAAGGGAGTTAAGGGAAAAAGGTTTTATGAAAATCGTTTCTCTTGCTCCAGAGGTTCTGTAAGAGGTGCACTATGTTGAAAAAGGCTAAAGTTAAGAGAAAAGATAAAGTTTTAATCCTTGCCGGAAAGGATAAGGGTAAAACTGGCGTGGTGCTCGATGTAGATTTGAAAAAGGAAAGAGTGCTGGTTGAAGGGATTAACTATGTGAAAAAGCATGTTAGGCCAAATCCTGCGGCAGGAATTCAGGGCGGAATTGAAGAGGTTGAAGCACCTATCCACATTTCAAATGTTATGGTAATTTGTCCGGAATGCGGAAAACCTACCAGAGTAGGTAGAAAAGAGTTAAAGGACGGTAAAAGGGTTAGAGTTTGCAAAAAATGCAACGGAATAATTGATAAGGCGTAGGAGTGAGATATGTCAAGGTTACTGGAAAAATATAAGAATGAAGTTGTACCGAAGTTAATGAAAGACTTCGGATACAAGAACATTCATCAGGTGCCCAAAATAGAAAAGGTGTCCCTTAATATGGGTGTCGGTGAAGGCGCCCAGAACATGAAAACTCTTGATATTGCGGCAGAAACTTTAACCATGATTGCAGGCCAGAGGGCTGTAATTACAAGGGCTAAAAAATCAATTGCCGCATTTAAATTGAGAGAGGGAATGCCTATTGGGTGCAGGGTTACCTTAAGAGGCGAAAAAATGTTCCACTTTTTAGACAAGTTAATCAACATTGATATCCCGAGAATCAAAGACTTCAGGGGCTTAAACCCCAATGCGTTTGACGGAAGAGGAAACTATACAATCGGTATTAAAGACCAGTTGATATTTCCCGAAGTTGATTACAATAAGGTGGATGTTCCGAGGGGATTAAATATCACTATTGTAACAACGGCAAAAACCGACGAAGAGGCTAAAAAGCTTCTTGAATACCTTGGAATGCCGTTCAGAAAATAGTAAGGAGTAGATATGGCAAGAACTGCAAGTATAGCAAAGGCTAATAAAAAACCTAAGTTTAAGGTTAGGCAGAAGAATCGTTGTAAAATCTGCGGAAGGCCGAGGGCGTATTACAGAAAATTCGGCCTTTGCAGGATTTGTTTAAGAAAATTGGCAAACGAAGGGTTATTACCCGGCGTAAGAAAAGCAAGTTGGTAAAGGGGTGAAGGCATGTATACTGATCCGATAGCAGATATGTTAACAAGAGTTAGAAACGCCATTATGGCGAAGCATGAAAAGGTAGAAGTGCCTTCTTCTAAAATGAAGAAGATTATAACTGAAATCTTAAAAGAAGAAGGGTATATTAAAAACTTCAAGGTTGTAAACGACGAAGGCAAAGAGAAGATTATTATCTATCTAAAATACTACAAAGACGAACCTGTAATTCACGGAATTGAGAGGGTTTCAAAGCCTTCAAGAAGGGTTTACAAGGGGGTAGATGAACTACCTGAGGTTTTAGGTGGCTACGGTATTGCTATTGTTTCTACCTCAAAAGGTGTAGTAACCAGCAAAAAAGCAAAAGAACTTGGCGTAGGCGGCGAAGTTATTTGCAGGGTTTGGTAGCAGGAGGAAAGTATGTCAAGGATAGGAGTAAAACCAATCCCGGTACCGGCTGGGGTTCAAGTCACCATTAAGCCGAATGAAGTAGAAGTAAAAGGTCCCAAAGGGGTTTTAAAAACTCCTGTACCTCCTAAGATTGAGGTTAGTTTGGAAGAAAACACAATCTATGTGAAAAGGCAGTCTGAAGACAAACAGACAAAATCTTTCCACGGATTGACAAGGGCACTTTTAAACAACGCTGTTATAGGCGTTACACAAGGGTTTAAAAAACAACTGAAAATAGTGGGTACAGGTTATAAAGCTGCCTTAAAAGGCAAGGAATTAGAGTTGAACCTGGGGTATTCTCATCCCATTCTTTTCAAAATTCCTGAAGGTATTGAAATATCTGTTGATGCAAAACAGAACATTATTACTGTGGAAGGATACGACAAGCAGAAGGTAGGGGAAGTTGCTGCGGTTATCAGAAGGTTTAGAGAGCCTGACGCTTACAAAGGCAAAGGCGTCAGATATGTGGACGAACAAATTATCCTCAAACAGGGTAAGACAGGTAAATAATAGGGGGATGAGATGAGGTTTAAGTCTCGTAATGAAAGAAGATTGCATATAAAAAAGAGAATTAGGGCTAAAATCCACGGAACGGCTGAAAGGCCGAGGTTGGCAGTTTACAAAAGCCTTAAGCACATATATGTGCAGGCAATTGATGACGACAAAAGGGTAACCATTGCGGCTGCTTCAACTATGGATAAGGCTTTAAAAGGAAAGGTAACTTACGGCGGAAATGTTGAGGCTGCCAAAAAGGTAGGCGAATTAATCGCCGAAAGGCTGCTTGAAAAGGGTATTGACAAGGTTGTTTTTGACAGGGGCGGATATATTTATCACGGTAGGGTAAAAGCCCTTGCAGACGCAGCAAGAGAAAAAGGATTAAAATTCTAAATATAGGAGGGGCAGTTGGTTAACATCAGCCAGACACAGGAAGAATTTGTTGATAGAGTGGTTTACATCGGCAGGGTTACAAAGGTTGTTAAAGGCGGAAAAAACTTTAGCTTCAATGCGCTCTGCGTTGTGGGAGACGAAAAAGGCAAGGTAGGCTACGGCCTCGGCAAAGCATTGGAAGTCCCTGCCGCTATCAGGAAAGGGATTAAAAAGGCGAAGAAAAACCTTATTGAGGTTCCTATTGTGAACCACACTATTCCTTATGAAGTTTGGGGTCACTTCGGTGCCGCAAGGGTTATGCTTAAACCAGCAAAACCCGGTACCGGAGTTATTGCAGGCGCGACTGTCAGAGCGGTTGTAGAGTCTGCGGGCATTAAGGATATTGTTACAAAATGCTACGGCTCAACCAATCCTCACAATGTTGTTAAAGCAACCATCGATGCTTTGAAGCAGCTTAAATACCCTGAAGAGATTATGGAGATGAGGTTTGGTTCAGCCAGGGAAAAAGAGAAAAAAGAGGGTGGTGAATAATGGGCAAGAAGGTATTGGTAATCAAACAGGTTAGAAGCGGTATCGGCCGCCCTGAAAAACACAAAAGAATTCTTAAAAGCTTAGGTTTTAGGAAATTAAATCAGGTAAGGGTGGTTGACGATGTTCCCGAAATTAGGGGGCAGATCAACAAAATACCTCATCTTGTAGAAATTCTTGAAGAAAAAGAAGTAGATTAAAGGGGTGCAAGATGAAAATAAATGAAATTAGACCGAATGAAGGGGCAACCCGCAGAAAGATTAGGGTAGGAAGAGGGCCCGGCTCAGGTAAAGGCAAAACCGCAACAAGGGGACACAAAGGCCAGAAGTCCCGCTCAGGTTACTCAAGAAGGTTTGGTTTTGAGGGTGGACAGATGCCTCTTATAAGAAGGCTGCCTAAAAGGGGTTTTTCAAATTATCCCTTTAAAAAGGAATATGTAGGCATCAACCTTACAATGCTTGCACTTTTTGAGAATAAGGATGTAATCACTGTTGAAGATTTTATTGAAAAAGGAATAGTAAAAGACATCAAAGACGGTATCAAAATATTAGGTAACGGAGAAATTAACAGGCCTGTTACCGTAAAAGCTCACAAGTTCAGTAAATCAGCCCGTGAAAAAATTGAAAAAGCGGGCGGAAAGTGTGAGGTACTTGAGCCGTGATGGAGACATTTAGAAATATCTGGAAAATTGAGGAGCTCCGCAAAAGGTTAATCTTTACCTTTGCGATGCTTTTTATCTACAGGTTAGGGGCTCATATTACAATTCCAGCTATTGATTTGTCTGCATTGCTTGAATGGTTTGACGCTCAAAAGAGCACCGTTTTAGGGTTTCTGGATTTATTCTCAGGGGGAGCGTTTAAAAACGCTTCTATCTTTGCCCTGGGAATTATGCCTTACATTACCGCTTCAATTTTATTGGAGCTTTTAACGGTAATGGTGCCTTACCTTGACCAGTTAAAAAAGGAAGGCGAACAGGGCAGAAAAAAGATCACTCAGTACACAAGGTATTTAACCGTAGTATTCAGCGCACTTCAGGCATTCGGTATTGCCACATTGCTTGAATCTTTGCAGAGCCCTTCCGGGGCACACATTGTTACAAATCCTGGTTTGGGATTTAAACTTTTAACAGTTTTAACCCTTGTTACCGGAACCCTTGTAATAATGTGGTTAGGAGAGCAGATAACAGAAAGAGGTGTGGGGAACGGTATTTCATTGATTATCTATTGGGGTATCCTTGTAAGGCTTCCTCAGGCTGTTGTTTCAGTTCTACTTGATTTGAAAAACGGTGATAAGAGTTTGATTGTTGTTCTCTTTGTTTTTGCTTTTATGCTTGCCGTTACCGCTTTTGTTGTGTTTTTTGAAAGCGGGCAGAGAAGAATCCCCATTCATTATGCAAGAAGGGTTTCAGGTTTAAGGGGCAATACAGGGCAATCAAGTTATCTGCCGTTAAAGGTTAATGTATCAGGTGTTATTCCTATAATCTTTGCTCAGGCACTTGTTATGTTTCCCATGACTCTGGCAAAGATTTTCCGTTCCCAGGCTATGAACAAGTTTCTGTCGTATTTCGGGTACGGAATGCCTATGTACGTTATCCTGTATATTGCGGCAATAATTTTCTTTACTTTCTTTTACACAGCAATTATCTTTAATCCTGTTGACACTGCAGAAAACCTGAAAAAGTACGGCGGGTTTATCCCCGGCATAAGGCCGGGTAAAGCGACAGCCGACTACCTTGACGATATTCTGACAAAGTTGACATTCTGGGGCGGTATTTACCTCTCAGTAGTGTCAATTATCCCTATGATTTTAATGTCAGGTATCCATGTTGAGGCAACGCCGTTTATAGGCGATTTCCTTGACAGAGTTGTGCCTGAATTTATTAAAAACGGTTTAGGGTTCAACTTCTACTTCGGCGGAACATCATTGCTCATTGTTGTAGGTGTTGCAATGGAGTTTGTGGCTCAGGTTGAATCACATCTCTTAATGAGGCACTATGACGGAATTATGCAGAAGGGAAGAGTGAGGGGCAGAAGATGAAGAAGTCAATAATAATGCTCGGTGCACCGGGTGTCGGTAAAGGCACTCAGGCAAAATTGATTTCTGAAAAGTACAATATCCCTCATATCTCTACCGGAGATATGCTCAGAGCAGCCGTTAAAGAAGGCACTGAATTAGGGTTGAAGGCAAAGGCTATAATGGAAAAGGGAGACCTTGTCCCGGATGAAATTATGCACGGCATAGTTAAAGAAAGGTTGGCAAAGGAAGATTGCAAAGACGGGTATATTCTTGACGGTTTCCCGAGAACTATTCCTCAGGCTGAATTTTTAGACACTGTTGACAAAATCAACTATGTCATTTATATTTATGTTCCTGAGGAGTTGATAGTAAAGAGGCTTGTATTAAGAAGAACATGTCCCAATTGCGGAGCAATGTACCATCTTGAGTACAATCCGCCAAAAGTGGACAATGTTTGTGACAAGTGCGGCACTCCCTTAATTCAAAGGGATGACGATAAAGAAGAAGTTGTAAAAAACAGGCTCGCCGTGTATAATGAAAAAACGGCGGTTTTGTTGGACTATTACCGTAACCGCGGCAATCTTTATAAAATTGACGGTAATAGGGAGATTAATGAAGTTTTACAATCTATTGTCCAAGTGATTGGTGAGTAGAGGTTGAATTGTGGTTAAAGACAAGGAAACCTTAGAAGTAAGAGCGGTTGTTCTTGAGGCTTTGCCTAATGCGATGTTCAGGGTGGAGTTAATTGATACCAAACACCAATTACTTGCGCACATTTCAGGCAAAATGAGAAAGAATTTTATCAAAATTTTGCCAGGTGACAAGGTTTTGGTTGAGATTTCACCTTATGATTTAACGAGGGGAAGAATAATTTACAGATTTTAACACAGAGGTGAGTTATGAAAGTTAGACCTTCAGTAAAAAAGATTTGCAAAGATTGCAAGATTATTAAAAGAAAAGGTATTGTGAGGGTTATTTGTAAAAACCCTAAACACAAACAAAGACAAGGGTAATGGAGGTATCAATTGGTTAGAATAGCAGGCGTAGATTTGCCGGAAAACAAAAGGGCTGAGATTGCTTTGACCTACATTTTCGGCATTGGAAGAACAAGAGCCAACGAGATTCTTGAGAAAGCCGGAATTGATAAAAATAGGAAGATGAAAGACCTCACAATGGATGAGGTTAACACTATTTCCAAAATCATCCAGAACGAATATGTTGTAGAGGGTGATTTAAGGAAAAAAATCCAGATGGATATCAAGAGGCTTATGGAGATTAACTGCTACAGAGGAATAAGGCACAAAAGAAGAATGCCGGTAAGAGGTCAAAGGACTCACACTAATGCGAGAACCGCAAGAGGTAAGAGAAGTACCGGTATAGGCAAAAAGAAAAAAGGTAAATAAGGGAAGGTGATTGGGTATGGCTAAGAAGAGAAGAAGATCGTCTAAAAAGAAGGTTTACAGGCAAGTCCCCCATGGGGTTGCCAATATTAAAACAACCTTTAACAATACCATAGTTACCATTACAGACCCTGAAGGAAATGTTTTATGCTGGTCTTCTACCGGGAAAAACAAATTTAAAGGGTCTAAGAAAAACACGCCTTACGCTGCTCAGGTTACGGCAACCGATGCGGCTGAACAGGCAGTGAACAACTATGGTATGAGAAGTATTGACGTTAAGGTTAAGGGGCCCGGAGTAGGTAGGGAATCTGCAATCAGGGCGCTTGCTGCCGCAGGTTTGCAGATTAAATCCATCAAAGATGTTACTCCCATTCCTCATAACGGGTGCAGACCACCTAAAAAGAGAAGAGTCTAAATATAGTGCAGGAGGCTAAAATTGGCTAGATATACAGGACCGGCATGTAAATTATGCAGAAGAGAAGGCATGAAGCTTTTTCTAAAGGGCGAACGTTGTTTCAAGGATAAATGCGCTTTTGACAGAAGGCCTTTTCCTCCGGGACAGCACGGTAGGATGAGAAATAAACCGCCTATCGGCTATGCTGCCCAGTTAAGGGAAAAGGAAAAGGTTAAAAGGATTTACGGCGTACTTGAAAGACAGTTTAGAAAGTACTATGAAATTGCAACAAGGAAGAGAGGGGTTACAGGTGAAATCCTGTTACAACTCCTTGAAAGAAGGCTTGATAATGTTGTTTACAGGCTCGGTTTTGCCACTTCCAGAAGGCAGGCAAGGCAGCTTGTTAACCACGGGCACATCCTTGTTGACGGGAGAAAGGTTGACATTCCTTCTTACCTTGTGAAAGAAGGACAGGTGATAGAGGTTAAAGAAAAATCAAGAAAGATTCCTTCAATTGAAGAGTCTATTAAAACCGCAAAAGGGAGAGGTATCCCTGAGTGGCTTGAACTTAAACCTGAAGAATTTAAAGGGGTTGTAAAATCTCTGCCTAAGAGAGCTGACATCACTCTTGATATCAATGAACAGCTTATTATTGAGTTGTACTCTAAGTAATTAAGAGGTGAGGGATGGAAATTTTAAACGGTTTTCAAATGCCTAAAAAGGTTGTCCAGCTTTCCGTTAACGAAGAAGGAACATACGGAAAGTATGAGGCGCAGCCTTTTGAAAGGGGCTTTGGGACAACAATCGGACATGCTTTAAGAAGGACATTGTTATCTTCAATTGAAGGAGCCGCAATCACTGCGGTAAGGATTGAGGGAGTTCCTCATGAATTTATGTCCATTCCGGGCATTGTTGAGGATGTGACCGATATTATTTTAAATATCAAAAAAATTCCTTTGAAAATGCACGGGCATGCACCGAGAATGATAAGGATAAACAAAACCGGAGAAGGTGTTGTTACTTCGGCAGATATTGAAACTGACGCTAATGTGGAAGTTTTAGACAAAAACATTCACATTGCTACCCTTGACAAAGGGGTAACGCTGAACATGGAGATGAGAGTTAAGGTAAACAGGGGGTTTGTCCCGGCAGAGTTTAACCATGATGAGGATTTACCTATTGGATTTATTCCGGTGGATTCCTCTCACTCTCCTATCAAAAAGGTTCATTATGAAGTGTTACCTGCAAGGGTAGGAAGAAGAACCGATTACGATAAACTTGTTATGGAAGTTTTTACAAACGGTTCTATTCACCCGGAAGATGCAATTGCTTATGCCGCAAAGCTTTTGAAAGACCAGTTCTCACTCTTTATTAACTTTGAAGAGGTAGAGGAAGAGGTTGATGAAACTCCGGTACAGGATAAGGAAAATAACGAACTTATTGAAAAACTCAACACATCCATTGATGAACTTGAATTAAGCGTAAGGGCTTACAACTGCTTGAAAAACGCAAATATTAAGACTATCGGGGAGCTTGTTCAAAAAACCGAATCCGAGGTTTTGAAGATTAAAAACTTCGGGAAGATTACCTTAACCGAATTGAAAAAGGTTCTTGAAGGTATGGGTTTAACATTCGGTATGGATGTAAAAGATTTGTTAGAGAAAAACAAGTAGGGGTAGGAAATGAGACATAGAAAAGCAGGCAGAAAATTAGGAAGAACAACAAATCAGAGGAAAATGCTTCTCAGAAACCTTGCCGTCAGCCTTATTGAGCACGGTTCTATTGTTACCACAAAGGCTAAGGCAAAGGAATTGAGAAGGTATGTTGAAAAACTTATTACCAAGGTAAAACATGAAGACCAGTCTCACGCTCAAAGGCTTGTTTTCAGGAAACTGCAGAACAAAGAGGCTGTAAAAAAACTCTTTAAAGAGTACAGAGAGTCTTTTATTGACAGGCCCGGCGGTTATACAAGGATTTATCTTTTAGGCAACAGGCCCGGTGATGCCGCTGAAATGGCTAAAATCTCCCTGATTTTAAAGGGTGAGGCTGTTACGGAAGAAGAACCTGTTGTTGAAGAAGAGGTAAAGGCTGAAGTTAAGGAAGAAGTAAAAGAAGAAGCCCCCAAGAAGAAAAGGGGAAGAAAGCCTAAAGCAAAAAAAGAAGAGGAAGCAAAGGCTGAAGTGAAAGAGGAAGCAAAAGCAGAGGCAAAAGAAGAAAAGGTTGAAGAAGTAAAAGAAGAAAAAGAAGAGACAAAGGAATAAAAAAGTCGCAAGGGGTTTCCTTTGCGGCTTTTCCTTTTTTTGTTATGAAAAGCCATTTTTTTAACCTTCTGATTTATACATTTTGCATATCGTTTTTCTTTGCGGTGTTATACAACGACACCAAAAGGGATATTGTGCGTCACTTTTTAAAGTGGTTTCTTTTTCTGGTTGGAATAGCCCTGGTGCTTGCATACATAATGTATCAATTTCCGAGGCATCCTTACTTTGGATAGGAAAATAGCGCCTTTATTTTTCCTTTATCTAATTTTAATCACCTACCTTTCTTCAATTCCCAATCTACAATTACAACAGGTATTTAACTATCAGGATTTGGTTCTTCATTTTATTGAGTATTCCATACTTGCATTTTTAACATACCTTTCTTTCCCGAAAGAAGAAATTCCCTCAATGTTGTTGTTTATAATGGTGTTTGCCTTTTTAGACGAATTTCACCAATACTTTGTTCCCGGAAGGTCTTTTTCTTTTCTTGATTTTTTAGCCGATTTTATTGGGGCTTTTTGCGGTTTAATTGCTATAATTAAATACAAGGAGAATTTGTCCGGTGAAAGAAGTTAAAGAAATCAAGGTTCTAACTCATAAAATCTGCAATCAGTTTGAAAACCCCTTTTTTACACATCATAAATACACCTTGCAAAATGTCTATACAGATAACACTGTTTCAAGAGAGTACAGGGTTGAATTTTTTGACAGAAAAGGGTACGATTGCGTTGCTGTAATCCCGTATTATGTTGAGAACGGCAAAGTGTTTGTGGGAATTTTAAGGGCTTTCAGGCCTACCATTTACTTTAGAAAAGATTATCCCTTGCCATTAAAAGATAAAAGGGTTTATACCTATGTTTACGAGGCTGTTGCAGGCTCTCTTGAAAAAGACGATAAAGGCATTGATGGTGTTTTAAACAGGGTTGTTGAAGAACTTGAAGAAGAAGCGGGTTTTATTGTTAATAAAAAAAATGTTTTTTCATTAGGCGGTTCTTTCTTCCCTTCGCACGGGCAGTCAACCGAAAAGATACATCTTTTTGCGGTAAATGTTTCCAATGCTTTTAAGGTTGAAGCGAAGGGGGACGGCAGTGTTAATGAAGAGTTAAATAAAATTGAATTTTTTGAAATAAATGAATTACAGGATATGTGTTTTAAGGGTATTGTTGAAGACCCGAAAATAGAAATAGGAATAGGAAGGTTAAAGAGATGTCTTTTGACAGAAAAAGGTATATTGAGTTAAAGGTTCTTGGGACAGGCGGTTTTTCTACGGTTTATTTGTGCAGAGACCTTTTTGAAAACAGGACTGTTGCTTTAAAGGTTATAAAAACAGGAAAGTTGAATAAGAAAAACCTGACAAGGCTTCAGGATGAATTTTTTCTTTTAAACTCATTAAGGCATAGAAACCTTGTTGATGTGTTTGATATAGGTTACAACAAAGATACAAACACAATTTACTATACAATGGAGTACTGCGAAAAAGTTAATATTGTTAAATACCTTATAACCAAAGACGAAGAAACTATTATCAAGGCTCTTGTCCAGATTTTAAGGGCACTTCACTTTATTCACTCCCACGACATAGTTCATTTTGACATTAAGCCGGAAAACTTCGGTATTATAGAGGACAATCTGGATTTTACAGTTAAGTTGATGGATTTCGGGTTGTTCCTTCCTATTTCACAGATAAGCAAGACTTCAATGAGAGGCACTATTTTTTATATGGCTCCTGAACTTTTTTCCAAAGAGATGGAAAAAGACCACAGGGTTGATTTGTACTCTCTCGGCATGGTTTTTCTAAAACTCTTACTTATTAGAAACGGGATTAACCTTAACCAAAAGTATTTTGATATAGAAACTTTAACTAAAGAGCAGATAGAGAAGATAAAAGAAAAAAGGCTGTTTAAAATTATTCAAAAACTTGTGGCTAAAAAACTTAATGAAAGGTATTTTTCGGCGGTTGAGGTTTTAAACGACATAAACGAAATTTATAAACACTATTTCAGTATTTTGC
>WFPG01000067.1 GCA_015487755.1 Acidobacteriota bacterium | reverse complement strand
GATATTATATTTTTTAGTTTTTATATCAATAGAATATCACTCTCCGTTTTCAGTGCAGAGAATTGCTTTTTCTTTTAAAACAGCAATAGAATAGGGTTTTTTTTTAAAATGCCACCAGTTTTCTTTTTGTTCTTTTTGAGGTGAATAGCAGAATACACCCTGGTTTTTTACACAAACCAAAATTTTTGAATTTGCTTTATTTTTTTCTTTTACCGCAAAGTCAACAATTTCCCCGTCAATTGGGATTTTTTTAAAATAATCTTCCTCGCATTTTTTGTAAGCAATCCCATGATAGGTAAGAATAAATGTATAACCGTTTGTAGTTGTTGCTATTTTGAGAATGGTAATATCAGGTAATCCTTCTTTCAGCCCATAATTTACAAATTTAAAACCTGTAAAATATGATAGCCCTGAACCGCATGCAACCCATAATGCCCCGTTTTTATCGTTTTTTATATCTTTAACTTGATTAGATGCAAGCCCGTCAGCGGAGGTATAAATTCGTAACGGAAGGTATTGTGCCCTAATCCAAACAGTTGAAAATAATAAAATTAAAAAAAATAATTTTTTATTCATATGAGAATTATATTAATTTTTTTTTGTGCTTGCAAATTTTTATATTCTTTTAATAAAAATGTATGTGACATCGTCTTCAAATATGCCTTTGGTCATCTCCATCAGTTTGTTGTTAAAAAAGATATCAAATTCAGGGAGATGTTTGCCTTCCTGCACCAGTTTTATAATAGTCTTTTCCCCTATTTCTTCACCGTTTGTTTTTTTTGCTTCGGAAATTCCGTCAGTGTACATAAAGATACAGTCGCCTTTTTTGAATTTTGTTTCATTTTTTGTATATTGTGCAAAATCAAGCAGTCCTATTACAGGCCCTCCTTCTTTTAATTTAATAATTTCTTTGCCTGAAAAAAGAAGGGGAGCGGTGTGCCCGGCATTCAGGTATTGAATTGTATCCTTTTCCGAATCGATTAAGAGAAGGCTTAGTGCTACGAATTTATTGCTCTCTGTTGTGGCGGTAAGTAATTTGTTAAGGGTTTCCGCAATTGATTCAAGTTCATAATTACCTTTTAGTATTAAAGTTTTGATTGAAGACTGAACCGCTGACATTATAAGTGATGCGGGAATGCCTTTGCCCGAAACATCGGCAATAATTATCAAAACCCTTTTGTCGTCGATTTTAAGCACATCATAGTAGTCTCCCCCTACCTGACGATAGGTTATCATTCCCGTTTTGATTTCAATTCCTTTTATTTCAGGGATGTTTAAGGGAAGTAGTTTTTGCTGAATATCCCTCGCAATCATTATCTCTTTTTCAAGCCTTTCCTTTTCAAGGAGTTGGTTTATCATTTTAAAGTTTTCTATATTTGAATACAAAAGGTTTAAAACAATTTGAGCAAAGTGAACTTCAGACTGTTCAGGCTTTTTCCCGTTAATCTTTTCTCCTAAAAAACCTGTAAGATAGTTGACTTTAATCTTTTTTAATTTCTTCTTTGACAACTCTTCATTTTTAATGTTTTTTGTGAAAAACCTCTCTCCCTTTTCGTCTTTTATAACTATTGCAATCTCTTTAATCCCGAGGCTTCCCGATATAATATTCATGCTTATTGAAACCGCTTTATCAATGTCTCTTGTAAAAAGCATCTCTTTGCTTGCTTCAAAGATAGATTCAAATTGAAGGATTTTTTTGCTTAATTTTTTGTTGGCTTTTTTTAATTGCTTTATATTATCAATGTTTTTGATAAGAAGGGTGGCAAGGTGGCATATTGAATCTATAAACATTGTATCTTTTCTGGAAAGGGTAATCTTTTCTTCTTCCCCCCCTAATTTAATTTCGCCGTACTTTTTCCTGCCGTAAGTCAACTCTCTGTCAATTGCGTATTTTTTTTGCTGCTTTCCTTTTAGTATTTCAACATCGCCGACTTTAATATAACCGTTTTTAATCTTTAACCTGCCCATTAAGGTTAATACTGTAATATTGGCAATGTTTTTTTCCGAGATATTCTCTTTTGCGTTTGTGATAAACTCAAAAAAGGTGAGTAAATCAAGTTCGGCAGGGGATATTTTAGCCGATTTTTTTGGTAAGTTTGCAGAAGTGTCTGTCATTTTCGCTACCGTATTCTACAGAATCCATAAACTTTATCATAAGCATAATGCCCAATCCCCCCTTTTTGTACTTTTCCAGGTACTCTTTCATGTCGGGAAAGACAAGTTTATCGGGGGATATAGGGATTCCTGTGTGAAGTATTTTTATTATCAATTCGTTTTCTTTAGTGATGTATTCAATTTCAATATCTTTTTTATTATCCATTTTGTATGCGTGCTTTATTGTATTTGTTACAGCCTCGTCAACCGCAAGGGATATGTTTTTACCGTTTTCTTCACTAAAACCTAACATTTTGCATATATCGGAGGTTAGTTTATTAATTAAGGTTAAATATTCTGTGTCTGCTTTTATTGTTGTTTTTAAATAAAAGTTTCTATCCATTTTTGTTAAACGCTTTCAACCCTTCTTCAAGAGAATTAAAAATTTGAAAAAGTTCGGTAAACCCTAAAATATCAAAAACCCTGTAAACACTGTTTGATGTATTGCATAATTTAATATCTCCGCCGTTGGTTTTAACGGTTTCAATAACCCCCATTAATGCGCCTAACCCTGCTGAAGATATGTAATCTAATTCTTTACAATTGATTAAAAGTTTAAACTCCCTGTTTTCAAGGCATTGCTCCAGCGCCTTTTCAAATTCATTTACGGTATGGGCGTTAATTGCACCTTTAATGTTCATTATCGTTATACCGTCTTTTTTCTCTTTCAATATTTCAAGTTCCATTTCTCACCTCTTCATTTATTTACGAAGGTTTTTAGATTTTGTTTATATTATCATTTTTTTAAGTGTGAATTTCAAGTTTATGCGGTTTGCTTTCTTTGTCTTCGCAAATCTCAATCAATTCTTTTATTGAAAGTTCGTTATTAACAGGTTTTAGGTCTGGAAGTATTTCCGCTAAGGGCATCAAAACAAAAAGCCTTTTATTGTATGAAGGGTGAGGGATTTGCAGGTTAAAAGTATAGGTGCAAACTCTTCCGAAAAATATTATGTCAATATCAATGTTTCTCGGGCCCTTTTCAATATTGTTTTCCCTTCCCATTCTCTTTTCAATCTGTTTGATTAAGCGAAGAAGTTTAAAAGGAGTTAATTTTGTTTTAAAAAGCCCTACACAGTTTAAAAATTCAGGTTGTTTTTTGTAATCCACAGGGTTGCTCTCATAAAAGGAAGAGAATTTTTCAAGTTTAACGCCGTTGGCATCAAGGAATTTTAAGGCTGTTCTAATGTTTTCTTCCCTGTCCCCTATATTGCTTCCGAATGCTAAAACCACTTTTTCATTGTTCATATTCGCCTCTTACTATAAAATATTAACAAAGTTATTATAGCATTATTTGGAGATGGTGAAGGGAGAGTTTGATATGGAAAAGGCTTTGAAAGATTTTTTAATAAGCGAGTCTAAAAATTATGATGCAGGCTATGTTAAATTCCAGGGTAACTATTACGCTTTTTTCAAAGAAAGCGGTGATTATGTTTCTACTCCCGTTGAATATTCTGTTCTTGAAAGAAGTTTTAAAATCCTTGCAGAAGAAAAGATTAATTTTTTCTTTAAAGTATTGGAAGGCTTTATCCACAATTCAAACGGCAAGATTACTCCCGTGTTTTCAAGGCTCGGCTTGCTTGAATCCAAAATTGAAGAAACAAAAGATTTGTCCGAGTTCAGGGGAGTGGACAGAATTTTTCAAAAAATTGTTAAGTCTACAAAAGAGTTAATGGATATATACGACTTAATGAGCGGTTTTATGGTTTATTACGGATTGGAAGAAAAAGGAAGCCTTAATTTAAAAAGGTTTTTTGACGGTTTGCACCACGCTTTAATTACCGATAGGGAAATAAAACATAAGGTTGTTTTTAATTTTCAAGTTGAAGAATATATCAATATTTCGGTAAACAATAGGGATTTTACAAAGGCTGTTTACTTTTTGGCGGAGTCTGTTTTAAGTTTGGTGAGGGGAAAAGAGGATGTTTTGAATTTTAATGTTTCGGTTGAAAAAGGTGAAAAAATATCTATTATGTTTTCTTTTGAAAAAAAGCCTTTTGAGATTAGCGGAGATGAGAACTTAAATTGGGATACCTTAAAATCGGTAATGTTATACAAACTTTTTAAGGATATTGCCGAGAAAAACGGCTGGAATATTTCTGAAACACCGGAAGGTGTAAGGGTAGAAGTGTAGTATGGCATTTTCCGAACAGGATATATACTTTATGCGCATTGCTTTAGAAGAAGCAATGAAAGGGTTTGACGAAGACGAGGTGCCTATAGGCGCGGTAGTTGTATCAAAAGAAGGGGTGATTTTAGGCAAAGGGTTTAATTCGCCTATATCTTCCAATGACCCTACCGCCCATGCGGAGATTAACGCTATCAGGGATGCGGCAAGGTTTGAAAAAAATTACAGGTTAACTAATTCCACATTGTATGTAACCCTTGAGCCCTGCCTTATGTGTTACGGAGCAATGGTTCACGCAAGGGTAGGCAGGCTTATTTTCGGTGCTTACGACAAAAGAAGCGGTTTAACTTCCCACCTTGAACTGATAGATAGGCTGAATTTAAACCATAAAATTGATATTGAAGGCGGTTTGCTTGCGGAAGAATGCGGGGATATTCTAACAAGGTTTTTTGAGTTAAAAAGGCAAGTGAAAAAAAAGTCAAAATAATGTAAAATTTAATCTGCGCGGAGGGATGCCGGAGCGGTCGAACGGGCCGCACTCGAAATGCGGTGTACCCTCGCTGGTACCCTGGGTTCGAATCCCAGTCCCTCCGCCATTTTTTAACTTCCCTTGTTTTAATATTTTAGATTTTAACCCTTAGAT
>WFPG01000066.1 GCA_015487755.1 Acidobacteriota bacterium | reverse complement strand
GATTATTACTATGATATAATCTCTTTTTGTAATCAAAAAATGATTTTTGTTAAACCGGATACTTTTATGAATTTAAGCGGGATAGCCGTAAAAGAGGTTTTAAATTATTACAAATTGAATGAGGGCTCACTCATAGTTTGCCACGACGATAAAGATTTAGAATGTGGGGATGTTCGGTTTAAAAAAGGCGGCGGAGCAGGGGGACATAACGGGTTAAAGCATATTATTTCAGGCCTTGGAACTCAAGATTTTTTAAGGATAAGGTTTGGAATTAAAACTGAAAGGTTAAATGAAGTTCCTTTATCTGCTTTTGTTCTTGAGAAGTTTACGGAAGAGGAAGAGGTGAAATATGTTGAAGCCTTTAAAAAGGCTATGAAGGGGCTTGAGATTCTTTTGTGTGAAAACAATTTAAATGAGGCTATAAAGTTTGTAAATACAAAATAATTTTTTAGGAGGGTACTTTCGATGTCTACCGGTTTACTTTACGCAATTCCTGTTGCAGGGTTGTTGGCTTTAATTTTCGCACTCTTTAAGACTTCCTGGATTTCCAAACAGGATGACGGAAACGAAACAATGAGGGAAATTGCCTCCCATATCAGGGAAGGCGCTATGGCTTTTTTAAGCAGGGAGTACAAAGTACTTTCAATCTTTGTGGTAGTTGTAGCGGCTTTGCTTGTAATAGGCAATTACTCTAACCCTCAAAGTAGCCCGCTTGTTGCTCTTTCTTTTGTAGTAGGCGCAAGTTGCTCTGCACTTGCAGGTTATTTTGGAATGAAAGTGGCAACACTTTCAAATGTCAGGACTACAAATGCTGCAAAGGAAAGCGGGATTGTTAAAGCCCTTGATGTTGCATTTTCAGGCGGTACAGTTATGGGAATGGCTGTTGTCGGGTTGGGTGTTTTAGGTTTAAGTGTTCTTTTCATTATTTACATAAAGGTTTTCGGGTATGATTTTCAAAACCATCAGGTTCTTGAAAAGATTTTAACCGTTTTAAGCGGATTCTCATTAGGTGCTTCTTCTATTGCCCTTTTTGCAAGGGTAGGCGGCGGTATCTATACCAAAGCGGCTGATGTTGGTGCAGACCTTGTAGGTAAGGTTGAAGCGGGAATTCCTGAAGATGACCCGAGAAACCCGGCAGTTATTGCGGACAATGTCGGTGACAATGTAGGTGATGTTGCAGGAATGGGAGCAGACCTTTTTGAATCTTATGTCGGTGCAATTATCGGTTCAATGGTTTTAGGTGCAGCCCAGCCAGAAAATGCTTTGAATTATGCTATATTACCCCTTGCTCTTGCGGGAGTTGGAATTATTGTTTCAATTATAGGAACCTTTTTTGTTAAAACAAAAGAGGGTGGAAACCCGCAGGCTGCATTGAACACAGGGACATTCGGCGCCGGCATCTTTATGGCTATTTTTTCCTATTTTATAATCAGATACTTTATTCCTTCACAGGCTGTTAATATTTTCATTGCCGTTATTGCAGGCCTTGCAGGCGGAATTGCCATAGGCTTGTTAACCGAGCACTACACTGCCGAATCTAAAAAACACGCTCAATCTATTGCAAAGGATTCTCAAACTGGGCCTGCTACAAACATTATTTCAGGTCTTGCCGTAGGTATGAGATCAACCGCATGGCCGATAATTGTTCTCTCTCTTGCTATTATTGTTGCCTACAAGTTTGCCGGACTTTACGGAATAGCCATTGCGGCTTTAGGTATGCTTGCGACAACCGGTATTCAGTTGGCTGTTGACGCGTACGGCCCAATTGCCGATAATGCAGGCGGTATTGCAGAGATGTCTCATGCAGGTAAAGAGGTAAGGGCTATTACCGACAAACTTGACGCGGTTGGAAATACTACCGCCGCTATAGGAAAAGGCTTTGCAATCGGTTCTGCTGCATTAACCGCTCTGGCATTGTTCAATGCATACATGCATACCGCAAAAGTAGAGTCAATTGATGTTAGTAACCCTTATGTTATGGCAGGTTTGTTTATAGGCGCAATGATGCCTTTCCTTTTCTCTTCAATGGCTATGAAGGCTGTGGGCAATGCGGCATTTGACATGATTGAAGAGGTAAGAAGGCAGTTTAAAGAGATTGACGGTTTGCTTGAAGGGAAAGAAGGTGTTAAGGCTGATTATGCAAGGTGTGTTGATATTTCAACAGCAGCGGCAATTAAAAGGATGATTGTTCCCGGCCTTCTTGCAATTGTTGTCCCTGTCGTTTTCGGTTTTGTTAGCAAAGAGATGTTAGGCGGATTGCTTGCAGGTGTCACTGTTTCAGGTGTCGTGCTTGCTATTTTTATGGCAAATGCAGGCGGTGCATGGGATAACGCTAAAAAGTTTATTGAAACAGGGGAATATGGAGGCAAGGGTTCTGAGGCACACAAAGCGGCAGTCGTCGGTGATACTGTAGGTGACCCGTTTAAAGATACTGCAGGCCCGTCTTTGAATATTTTAATTAAGTTAATGAGTGTTGTTGCTCTTGTAATTGCTCCTTTGCTTTGATATAATGCTTTGAATCCTTGGGGATAGCCCCGGTGCTATCCCCTTTAATAAAACCATAAGGAGGAAATTGGATGTCTGTTTACGAAACTTTATTCATTGCTTTGCCTTCCCTGACAGACGAAGAGGTTGACAAACTTGTAGAAAAGGTAACCTCTACCATCGAAGGGCAGGAAGGAAAAATCAGGAAGATTGACAAATGGGGTAAAAAGGTTCTCGCATACCCCATTAAAAAGCTCAACGAAGGAATCTATGTTTTGATTGAGTTTGAGCTTGAAAAATCCAAAGTCAGCGAAGTTGACAGAAGGATGAAATTAGACGAAAGTATTTTAAGGCACATAATTGTTAACCTTGACCATGATTTGAAGTTGAAAGCGAGAGAAGAGAAGAAGAGAGCCAAAAAAGCCAAAAGGCGTAATAAGGAAGAAGTTGTAGAAGAACCGAAAGAAGAAGTAAAAGTTGAGAAAGGAGAATAATCATGGCTAATCAGAATCAAAGAAAAAGATTTTTTGTAAAAAAGAAAAAATATTGCAAATTCTGTGCTC
>WFPG01000065.1 GCA_015487755.1 Acidobacteriota bacterium | reverse complement strand
TACCTGCTCTACTGATTTAAATTGCTTTTTTGCCGTGGAAATTCTAAAAAACAACCTTCCGCTTTTAAACAACCTTGTTTCCCAATTGTATGAAGTGCTTGTTTTAATCTGCTTAAACCCTGCGGGAATTGAAAAGTGCAAGCCTTTAACATTAACTTCTTTTAAAGATGTGTTTTTAAGTAATTCCCTGTTTGCCCTGTCAATAGTTTTAACCAGGAAAAAGGTAAATATTGACAAAAAAACAATAATTGAAAAAATTGAAATATTTCTTATTTTCATGATTATACTTTATCAATTTTTTGTTTTGAATTCAAAGGTTTTTGTCGGATAATTTTCTTGTCATGGATAAGGATTTTAAGAAAATATTGGATAAACTCTACATTGAAATGAATTCCCTTGAAAAGGTTGGCAAAGACCCTGTCTCTTTTCCCCATAAATTTGAAAAGGAAAAAGATATTGAAATTTCCGCCTTTATATCTGCCTGTTTCGCCTTCGGGAATGTAAACAAAATCATTGAAACACTTGAAAGGATTTTCAACACAATGAACTATGAGCCCTACTATTACCTTAAAACATCAACAAAAAAGGATATTCTAAAAGACTTTAAAGGCTTTGTTTACAGGTTTGTTAATGAAAACTCAATTGGTGAATTCTTGTATTCATTGGGAATTTTGTTGAAAAAACACGGTAGATTGATTGATTTTGCAGAAGAAAACGCTATTAAAACGGCGGAAAACATCTTTAACGGAATAAACTCTTTTGCTGATAACCCTGATTTAATAAAAAAAAGCAACCTGTTGCCCGATATTACTAAAAAATCCCCCTGCAAAAGGCTAAACCTTTTCTTCAGGTGGATGGTGAGAAAAGACAACGTTGACTTTGGTTTGTGGAGCGGGAAATTGAAGCCTTCTCAATTGATTATCCCCCTTGATACCCATATCTTGCGGATTTCAAAAAGGCTTGGCTTTACAAAGAGAAAAAATTCATCCCTTAAAACGGCAATTGAGATAACGGAAAATTTAAAGCAGTTTAACCCTTCAGACCCTGTAAAGTATGACTTTTCCTTGTGCCATACGGGAATTCAAGGGATATGCAATGCAGATATAAATAAAGCAAAGTGCACCTTTTGTAGTTTGCAACCTTGTTGTATAGAGGGTAAAATGAAAAAGAAAATTTTGGCGGAGGATTGAATGAGGAAAAACACCGTTATAGTAATTGATTACGGTTCACAATACACAAAATTGATTTTAAGAAGAATAAGGGAAAACCGTGTTTACAGCGAGATTGTCCCTGTTGACACCCCTGTTGACAAAATCTTAAAAATGCAACCTGCTGCAATTGTGCTTTCAGGCGGCCCTCGCTCTGTTTACGATAAAGACGCTTTAAGCATTGATAAGAGAATTTTTGAGGCTGGAATACCGGTTTTGGGGATTTGCTACGGTATGCAGTTAATGGCTCATTTATTAGGTGGAAAGGTTGTTCCCTCAGATACAAGGGAGTACGGCAGGGCAGAGGCAAAGTTTGATTTAAACTCCCCCCTTTTTAAAGGTGTAAAATCCCCCTCAATGGTGTGGATGTCCCACGGGGACAAGGTTGAAGAAGTGCCTCAAGGTTTTAAGATTATCGCTTCAACGGAAGACACCTTAATAGCCGCAATGGGAAATGATGAAAAAAAACTCTATGCAGTACAGTTTCACCCTGAGGTAAGCCATACCCTTTTCGGCAAAACAATTCTGAAAAACTTTCTATTTAAGGTAGCGAATATAACCCCCGACTGGGAGATGGATTCATTTATAGACACAAAGGTTGAAGAGATTAAAAAAACAGTGGGAAACAAAAAGGTTATTTTAGGATTATCAGGGGGAGTTGATTCCTCTGTTGCCGCTGCTTTAATACACAAAGCAATCGGGGATAATTTGTACTGCATCTTTGTTGACCACGGATTGTTGAGAAAGAATGAAGGCGAAATTGTTTATAAAACCTTTAAAGAAAAGTTTGGTTTTAATTTAAAGATGGTTGATGCTTCAAAGATGTTTCTTAATAGGCTTAAAGGGGTTACCGACCCTGAACAAAAGAGAAAGATTATAGGGAAAACCTTTGTTGAGGTTTTTGAAAAAGAGGCATCTTCTTTTGATGACGCAGAATTTCTCGCACAGGGCACTTTATACCCTGATGTAATTGAATCCTCTGCACACGGAGGCACATCTGTGACCATAAAAACCCACCACAATGTAGGCGGTTTGCCTGAAAAAATGAATTTAAAACTTTTAGAGCCTTTAAGGGACTTGTTCAAAGACGAGGTAAGGGAAATAGGAAGGATTTTGGGCTTGCCTGAAGAGATTGTTTCAAGGCACCCATTTCCCGGCCCCGGGCTTGCGGTAAGGATAATAGGAGAGATTACCGAGGAGAAGATTAAAATCTTGCAGGAAGCAGACTATATCTTTATTGAAGAGTTGAGAAAGGCAAACCTTTACAATGACATTTCCCAGGCTTTCTGTGTTTTAACCCCCGTTAAGACGGTGGGAGTAATGGGGGATTACCGAACTTACGAGTATGTCCTTGCTTTAAGAGCTGTTAAAACCGAAGACTTTATGACTGCCGATTGGTATGAAATGCCATATCATTTGCTGAAAAGGGTATCTTCAAGGATTATAAACAAGGTTAAAGGGATAAACAGGGTGGTTTACGACATAACCTCAAAACCCCCTGCGACGGTTGAATGGGAGTAATGAGGGTTTCGGTAATAATCCCTACATTTAATAGAAAAGATTTTGTGGTTGAGGCGATTGAATCTGTTTTAACCCAGAGTGTTAAGCCTTACGAGGTGATTGTTGTTGACGACGGCTCTCAAGACGGAACAGGGGAGTTGATAAAGCAAAAATATCCCCATATTGTCTATATCTATCAGGAAAACAAAGGGGTTTCCTCCGCAAGGAACAGAGGAATAAAAGAGGCTAAAGGGGATTATATAGCCCTTCTTGATTCAGACGATTTATGGAAGAAAGACAAATTAAAAAAACATATAGAATTTATTGAAAAACATCCTGAATACAGGGTATCCCAAACAGACGAGGTGTGGATAAGAAACGGTAAGTTTGTTAATCCCATGAAAAAGCATAAAAAATACGGGGGCTATATCTTTGACAAATGCCTGCCTTTATGTATTGTGAGCCCCTCTGCGGTTATAATTAAAAAGACTGTTTTTGAGGATTACGGCTACTTTGACGAAACAATGCCTGCCTGCGAGGATTACGATATGTGGTTACGGGTTTCTGCTTTTGAGCCTATAGGTTTGCTTGAGGAAAAGTTGATAGTAAAAAGGGGCGGGCATAAAGACCAATTGTCAAAATCTTTTATAGGGATGGACAGGTTCAGGGTTTACGCACTTGAAAAGATTATCAACAATCCGAATTTAAGGGAAGATTTAAGAAAACTTGCAATAGAAGAGTTAATAAAAAAGTGCGAAATTCTCGTCAAAGGGTATTCAAAACACGGTAAAAGTGATATATCTCAATATTACGCTCATTTAATTGAAAAGTATAAAAATTTATAGACAATTTAAGCAATAACCGTGTATTCTTTATAAGGAATTTAATTGGGAGGAAAAAATGAAAAAAATCTTAACTATTTTTGGAATAATTTTGCTTTATGCCACAGTGTCATTTGCAGGTGTGGTTTACACCGCAAGGGTAACTACCGAGATTACAGACCCGAAGGTAAAGGAGCAAATGGCAGGTTCGCCTTACGGTGATATGACAGGGCCTAAAGAGATGAAATGCTATGCGGAAAAGGGGAATAAGTTCAGGGTGGAAGTGACAAAAGGTGACAATGCTTTTACTCCTACGGGAACAGTGGTTATCTCAAATGACGGGCATTTGGTTTACTTCTTAAACCCGAAAGAAAAAACATACTGGAAGATGAACCTTGATGAGTTGAAAAAAATGGGCGAAAAGTCTATGAAAATGTTGAAAAAGTTTGCAAAGATGAAGTACAAAGACATATATGTAAATGTTGTTGATATGGGAAGCGGAGGCAAAATTGCAGGCTATAATACAGAAAAGTATAAAATGCTTGTCAGGTATACGGTAGCAATGAAGGTTTTATTCAAAAAAGTGGATACAAAGCATAAAAGAGAAACTGAAATATATGCGGCAAAGGGACTAAAAATGTCTGATTTTGACATTTATTCATTTAACAGCACTTTTTCAACAGGCATTCCTGAAGTTGACGCACAGGTTAAATTAAACCTTGAAAATGTAGGCTTTCCTTTAAAAACAGTTCAGTATGAGTACGACGACACAGGTAAACTTCAAAGCATAGTTACCTATGAAATTTTAAGCCTTAAAAAAGATTCCATTCCATCTTCAATGTTTGAACTTCCGCAAGGCTATAAAGAAGTGCCGAGCCCTATGGCTCAAATGATGGGCGGACAGAATATGCAGGGGCAGAATCCCGATAATGCTAATGCTCCTGAAAATGAAGGCGGGAAAAAGAAATTTAACTTAAAGGACTTATTCTAATGAACTGGGTACAGGCTTTTGTTCTATCCCTTATTCAGGGGATTACTGAATTCTTGCCTGTATCCTCTTCAGGCCACCTTGCTCTATTTGGAAAAGTTTTAGGGTTGAAAAAGCCAGACATTGCATTTGACATAGTAATTCACCTTGCAACTTTATTTGCAGTATTGATTTACTATAGAAAAGACATAATAGGCATAATTTCAGGCATCTTCGGGAAAAAACAGGATGGCAGGTTTTCGGATTTTGCAGAAAGGCCTTACAGGTTTTTGCTTTTCGGCATTGTTGCAACAATCCCGACTGCCATTATAGGTTTGCTCTTAAAAGATAAAGTTGAGGCTTTTCACTCAAACCTGCACATAGTCGGTACATGCTTTTTAATCACTGCAGTATTCCTTTTTATTGCATGGAAAATTCAGCAGAAGGGGAAAGAGGACAAACTATTAAACTTCCCGTTATGGCTTCCTTTCATTATAGGCATTGCGCAAGGGATAGCGGTTATGCCCGGTATATCAAGAAGCGGAGCAACAATAACTGCCGCTTTACTTTTCGGGGTGTGTGCCGAAGACAGTGCCGAGTTTTCCTTTTTGCTTTCAATTCCCGCAATTTTAGGTGCTTTTATTCTTGAGTTAAAAGATATTGCCCATGCAGGTTTTACATTGCCTTATATTGTAGGTTTTTTTATTGCTTTAATTGTAGGGATTTACTCTATAAAACTTGTTGAAATTGTTGTTAAAAAACTAAAACTTCATTACTTTTCCTTTTACCTTTTAATTGTTGCGGTGGTATCATTTTTAATCGGATAAAATGATAAAGGGGGAGTAAATGAAGTTTATAGATTCCCATTGCCACCTTGCAATGGATTCCTTTAGCGAAGACAGGGACGAGGTAATAAAAAGGTTTTTTAATGAGGGTGGGATAGCCCTTTTAAGCGTGTCAACAAATATTGACGAATTCTATTTAAACAAAAAGTTGTGCGAGAAGTATTCAAACATATACACATCATTAGGCTGGCATCCCCACGATGCAAAGGTTTTCGGCAAAAGGGAAGAAGATTTTTTAAAACAGGTTGCCGAAAAAAGATTGATAAACGCAATAGGGGAAATAGGGCTTGATTTTTACTACGACAATTCACCAAGGGAAGAGCAAATCAGGGCTTTTGAAATTCAATTAAAAATAGCGAAAAAGTACAACTTGCCAGTAATTATTCATACAAGGGATGCGGATAAGGAAACGGCCGCCGTATTAAGGAAACACAAAGGAATTAAAGGGGTTATCCACTGCTTTACTTCAGGGGAAGAGTTTTTCAATGAAGCGGTTAAACTTGACTATTACATTTCATTCAGCGGGATAATAACCTTTCCCAAAGCGGATGATTTAAGAAAACTTGTAAAAAAAGCACCTATTGACAGGGTGTTTTTTGAAACAGATTCCCCATACCTTTCACCAGTCCCTTTCAGAGGGAAGAGAAACGAGCCTTTAAGGGTAAAACACACTATTGAAAAAGCGGCTGAAGTTAAAGGAATGGATATTTCAACCCTTTCAAATATTGCCAATCAAAACTTTTTTAACCTATTCGGCAAAAATAACCTTTAGGAGGCTGTATGAAGGTTTTAATTATAGTAAACGACGCTCCCTACGGAACGGAAAAGGCATACAATGCCTTTAGAATGGCAATGACCTTACAGAGGGAGCACAATGTTGAGGTAAAAGTATTCCTTCTTGCCGACGGTGTCTTTTGCGGGTTGCCCAATCAGAAAACACCTGACGGGTACTACAATATTGAAAAAATGGTAAAGGCTGTCATTCAAAAGGGGGGAGAGATAAAGGCATGCGGAAGTTGTATGGACGCAAGGGGAATAGCGGATTTAAAATTGATTGAAGGAGTAAAAAGAAGCAATATGAAAGAGTTTGCTTCGTGGGTTGTTGAATGTGATAGAACCATTGAATTTTAAGGAGATGTTATGAAAAGAATATTTGTTGCTTTTATTTTAATTTTCTCGTTTTCCGTTTTTTCCCAGAGTTTCAATTCCTCAAAGTTTGTAAAAGAAACCGGAACAATGCTTTACTTTAACCCGGTAAGCGTCTCGTCAGGCTTCGGGGTTTTAGGCTTTAATGTTTCGGTGTCAGCAGGTGCGGTTGATATTTCAAAATCTCTCTGGAGAAGCGCAATCCCTTCTGCCGATAACACCATTGTTTTTACCGAATTTTCCGTTAGAAAGGGGATAACGGACGATTTTGCGGTAGGTTTTACATACAGGGATTATTCAGACATAAACTCTAACTCATGGGGTGTTTCAGGAAATTACAGGCTTGTAGAGGGCAGCGCTTTATTCCCATCAATAGTGGCAAGGGCGACTTACTCCAGTCTAACAGGCAATTCCTATATGGACGCACATTCATACTCTGCAGGATTGTTTGCCTCAAAAGGGATTTTAATGTTTACCCCTTACGGCGGGGTATCTTATTTGAAATCCCATGTTAAATACAAAGGGGATTTATTACCCCATTTTTCAACATCTGAAAGCCAGGTGCTTTTAATGGCTGGAGTAAGGATGTCATTGCTTCCTGTCTTTAATATCAACGCTCAGGTTGTAAAGGGGGAGGCCACCGTTTACAGGGTAAACGCTTCTGTTAAATTTTAATATGCCAGAATGGCATTAAAATGTTGGCATAATTGTTGCATTGATTATTATCGGTGACCTCCTTTTTAGATATAAACTTTCCCCCTTAACCGGGGGACTTTTTTTTGCTATACTTTAACCATAAAATTAATGAGAGGTGAATTATGGGAAAACCGGTAATTGTCGGAGCGGTTAGAACTCCTATCGGAAAATTTTTAGGTGGATTGGCTTCTTTCAGGGCTCCTGAATTAGGTTCTATTGCTATAAAAGAGGTTGTAAAGAGAACAGGCATAAACAAAGAAGAGATTGACGAAGTTATTATGGGTAATGTAGTTCAGGCGGGAGTGGGGCAAAACCCTGCAAGGCAGGCTGCAATTTTTGCAGACCTACCGGTCAAAATTCCTTCCCTAACTGTAAACAAGGTTTGCGGCTCAGGGTTAAGGGCAATTATGCTTGCGGCACAGACTATTAAAGCAGGGGATACAAAATTGACTATTGCAGGCGGAATGGAAAGTATGTCAAATTGTCCTTATCTGTTAGACAAAGCAAGAACAGGTTACAGGTTAGGCAACGGTGTTTTAATAGATTCAATGGTTCACGACGGTTTATGGGACATATACAATGATTACCATATGGGCATAACGGCCGAACTTGTTGCCGAGAAGTACGGAATTACGAGGGAGCAACAGGACGAATACGCATACAACTCTCAGAAAAAGGCTGTTGAGGCTATTCAAAGCGGTGCTTTTAAAGACGAGATTGTTCCCGTTGAAGTGCCTCAAAGAAAAGGGGAGCCTGTAATTGTTGATACAGACGAAGGCCCCAGGGCGGACACTACAATGGAAAAGTTAGGCAAATTAAGGCCTGCCTTTAAAAAAGACGGCTCGGTTACCGCAGGAAACGCTTCCACAATAAACGACGGCGCTGCGGCTGTTGTTGTTGCTGACGAAGAATATGCGGTTAAAAACAACCTTCCTATAAGGGCAAGGATTGTTGACTATGCAGTTTCCGGTTTAGAGCCTCAATGGGTTATGTTAACTCCAATCCCTGCAATTAAGATGCTCTGGGAAAAGACAGGCTGGAAAAACGAAGATGTTGATTTGTATGAAATAAACGAGGCTTTTGCGGTTCAACTTGTTGCTGTTATTGACGAATTGAAATTAGACCCTGCAAAGGTTAATGTAAACGGCGGTGCCGTTGCTTTAGGCCACCCTATCGGGGCAACAGGGGCAAGGCTTATGGTTACCCTTTTACACGCGTTAGAAAAGAGGAATTTGAAGAGGGGCATAGCCGCATTATGCCTCGGCGGCGGAAACGCGGTGGCAATGGCTATTGAGAGGGTATGACTTTTATGAAAAAAAAGATTTTATTCCCTGTTTTGCTTTTACTTGTAGTTATAGTAGGCATTGCGGGGATAGAGTATAGCAAAAAGGTTGCTTCTCTTGTTGATTTAGGGGAGTTTCTTAGAAAAAATACCATTAACGAATTTACCTACAAAAAATTTGTGGAAGGCTCTATAAACGGAATGCTTTCCACATTAGACCCTCATTCCACATTCTTAAATGAAGAAGCGTACAGAAGAATGACTGAAGAGCAAAAGGGTAAATTTTACGGTGTCGGAATGATAATATCCCAGAGAAACGGCAAAATCACAGTTATAGCCCCGATTGCGAACACCCCTGCAGCAAAAGCGGGCATTCGCTCCGGAGACATAATCTATGCTATTAACGGGGAATCTACAGAGGGAATGAATGTAAACGACGCTGTTTCCAAATTAAGGGGTAAAAAGGGGACAAAGGTTGTAATCACCATTAAAAGGCCTGGATATAAGGAACTTTTAACTTTTACCATTATGCGTGCCGAAATTCCCGAAAGAACTGTGGAATATGCATTTATGGTTGATAAAGACACAGGCTATATACTTGTTAAAAGTTTCGGTGAAAAAACAGGCAAAGAGGTTTTTGAAGCCCTAAACAAATTGAAAAAACAGGGAATGAAAAAACTTGTCCTTGATTTAAGGAACAATCCCGGCGGGTTGTTAGGCTCTGCGGTTATTGTTTCAGACCTTTTTCTTCCCAAAGGGGATTTGATTGTTTACATTAAGGGAAGAAAAGAGGAAGACAGGACTGATTACTATGCCAAAAACAACTTCGGTTTTGAGAATATCCCACTTGTCGTTTTGATTAACAGAGGCAGTGCCTCAGGCTCCGAGATTGTGGCAGGCGCTATTCAGGACAACGACAGAGGCATTCTGGTAGGGAAAACTTCATGGGGCAAGGGGCTTGTCCAGAGTGTTTTTGAGATAGAAAAAAAGATGGCACTTGCACTTACAACCGCAAAGTATTACACCCCTTCAGGCAGGTGTATTCAGAGGGATTACAAAACATCTTTCGGGGATTACTTTAACCCTCAATTGCAAACTGAAGAGGAGAAAAACAAAAAAAGGCCTGTATTTGAAACAACAAAGTTAAAAAGAAAGGTTTACGGCGGCGGCGGGATTACACCCGATTATGTTGTTGATTCGGGAAAATTAAGCGATTTCCTTGTAAAGTTAAGGTTCAGGGACTCTGCTTTCTTCAGGTTTGCTGTTGAATATACCAATAAGCACAAAAACATAAAAAAAGATTTTGTAGCAGACGATAAGGTTTTGAAAGAGTTTAAGGATTTCCTTAACAAAAACAGCATAGATTTTACTGAAAAAGACATTAAGGATAACCTGAAGTACATTAAGGTTTTAATTGAGCAGGAAGTTTTAAACATTAAATTCGGGCTTGCTGAAGGTACAAAGAGGTTTTTAACTGTGGATAAGCAGTTTCAAAAGGCGATTAAACTCTTTCCCGAGGCGGAAGAACTGTACAAAAAAGCATTAAAAGCAGGAAAGAATAAGTAAATAAAACAAATGCGGAGGGGATATGGATTTTGAACTCAACCAGGAACAAAAAATGCTTAAAAAAATGGTGAGGGACTTTGCCGAAAAAGAGATAAAGCCTCATGTGATGGAATGGGACGAGGCTCAAATATTTCCCAAAGACCTTTTCCATAAAATGGGTGAATTGGGGTTTTTAGGGGTTGTAATCCCCGAAGAGTACGGCGGTGCAGGTTACGGCTATGTTGAGTACGCTATTATTGTTGAAGAACTTTCAAGGATAGACGGTTCAATAGGGTTAGGGGTTGCTGCCCACAATTCACTTTGCACAAGCCATATCTATATGTTCGGAAATGAAGAGCAAAAACAAAAATTTCTTGTTCCCCTTGCAAAGGGAGAGGCAATAGGTGCATGGGGATTGACGGAGCCTGGAAGCGGAAGCGATGCGGGGGCCTTAAAGTCAACTGCAAAAAAAGAAGGGGATTATTACATTTTAAACGGCACAAAGCAGTTTATTACCCACGGTACATACGGGGATATCTATGTCGTTATTGCAAGGACAAACCCTGAGGCGGGGAAGCACGGTATTTCCGCTTTTATTTTAGACAAATCAATTGAAGGTTTCAGGCCAGGGAAAAAAGAGAATAAGTGTGGAATGAGGGCAAGCGACACCTCCGAGTTAATCTTTGAAGACGCAAAAGTCCCCGCAGACAGGCTTTTAGGAAAAGAAGGGGAAGGTTTTAAAAACGCTTTGCAGATACTTGACGGGGGAAGGATATCAATTGCTTCGTACTGTCTCGGTATGGCTCAGGGGGCATTTGAGGTTGCTTTAAGGTATTCAAAGGAAAGGTTTGCATTCGGAAAGCCGATTTCCGCTTTTCAGGCTATCCAGTTTAAACTTGCCGATATGGCAACAAAAATTGAGGCTGCAAGGCTTCTTGTTTATCAGGCTGCTTCTTTAAAAGATGCAGGCCGGGATGTGAACAAAATCTCCGCAATGGCAAAACTCTACGCCTCTGAAGCGGCAGTCTGGGTTGCAAACGAGGCTGTCCAGATTTTAGGGGGATACGGCTATGTTAAGGAGTACCCTGCCGAAAAGTTTTACAGAGACGCAAAGTTAGGCACAATAGGAGAGGGGACTTCCGAAATACAGAGGCTTGTGATTGCAAGGAGTTTGTTAAGGGATTAAAAAACTTGAATTACTTTGAAAGTAAATTATGGATATAGATAGCATTGTTAAAGGGGTTTTACACCAAAATATAAGGAGCATTGCAAAAGCCATTACCTTTGTGGAAAACAACCCGTCTAAAGCCCATTTGATTGTAAACCCTATATTTGAAAAAACAGGCAATGCAAAGGTTTTTGGAATAACAGGCTCGCCCGGTGCGGGGAAATCCACTTTAACAGACAAAATAGCAAGAATGATAAACCGAAAAGGGTTTAAAGTGGGGGTTATAGCCATTGACCCGTCTTCTCCATTTACAGGGGGGGCTGTTTTAGGGGATAGAATTAGAATGAATTCCCTTTCAACGGTTGAAGGCATTTATATACGCTCAATGGCAACAAGGGGAATGTTAGGAGGGTTAAACAGGGCTTGCCTTGACGCAGTTGACATATTAGATGCTGCAGGTTTTGACTACATTCTTATTGAAACCGTCGGTGTTGGCCAGGACGAGGTTGACATAGTCAAGGTTAGCGATTTAAACCTTGTTGTTTTAGTGCCGGGAATGGGAGACGATATTCAGGCTTTAAAGGCCGGAATAATGGAGATAGCCGATATCTTTGTGGTAAACAAATGCGACAGAAACGGTGTTGACAGGCTTATTACGGTTTTAAACCACTTTAACACTGTATCTGAAAAAGATATACCTATTTTTCAGACAATAGCCACAAACGGGAAAGGGATTGAAGAACTTGTTGAATATATGCTTAATGTAGTCCAGAAGGGAAATAAAGAGGATATAGCCCAGAGAAGGGTTGAAAGGCTTAAGTACAGGATTTTCAAGATTATTCAGGAAAAGGCTGTTGATACCATAAATGAAAAGTCTAAAGGTTTTCTTTCAGACACTTTAAGCAATGTTGTTTCAAGGGGAAAAACCCCTTATGAGGTTGCGGAAAAGTTAATGGAACTTCTATGCAAATAAAAGAGAAGAGAAGTATCGGACTTACAGGGGGCATAGCAACAGGGAAAAGCCTTGTTTCCTCTATGTTTGAAGAATTAGGGGCATATGTTATTGACGCCGATAAGGTTGCAAGGGATGTGGTTGAAAGGGGAAGCGCTGTTTTAAAGGAGATTGAAAGGCATTTCGGCAGAGAGGTTATACTTCCTGACGGAAGTTTAAACAGAAAGAGGTTGAGGGAAATCATAATTTCCGATAAAGAAAAAAGGGAACTGCTAAACTCAATTACCCATCCTGCCATTATTGAGAGGGAAAACAAACTTGTAGAGAATGCAAATTCAAAACTTATAATAGTTGATGCCGCACTTCTTATTGAAAGCGGGAGCTACAAAAGGTTTAAAGAGATAATCCTTGTCTATGCGCCATTTGAAGTTCAGGTAAAAAGGCTTATGGAAAGGGATGCTATGAGCAGGGAAGACGCTGTAAGGTTTATTAAAACCCAGATGGATATAGAGGAAAAGAAAAAATACGCAACTTACATAATAGACAATTCAAACGGGATTGATTACACAAGAAAGCAGGTTGAGGAATTATATGAAACTCTTCAAAAATAAACCGTGCCTGTATTTTTCAACCGAATACTTTTTAGGGCTTTGCGAAAAAGGGCCCCGCAGTTCTTTTGATTGCAACAAATATAGAAAAATAAGGAATAAACTGTTAAATGAAAAAATTGTTAAACCTTCTCATATATTAGAACCGAAACCTGCCACATGGGACGATTTTCGCCTTGTTCATTCAAAAAAATATGTTGAAAAATTGAAAGACCCTATGTTTCTTGCCAAAATACTCTTTCTTGATTATGTAAACCCTTTTGATACTGATATTATAGATTTCTTTAAATTTGTTACAGGCGGCACAATTCAAGCATTTTTAACCGCGTATGAAGAAAAAACTGTTTGTTTTAACCTTGGAGGAGGGTTTCACCACGCAAAGAGAGACAAAGGGGAGGGTTTTTGCCCGGTTAACGATGTTGCCGTGGGAATTGTTAAATTGTTCAAAAAACACGGCGAAAAAAGGGTTTTAATTGTTGATTTGGATTACCATCACGGAAACGGGACGGCTAAAATTTTTGAGAAAAACGAGAATATTTTTACATTTTCAATTCACAGGGACAACTGGGACAATGTTAGCAAAAAAAACAATATGGATATTCTTCTGCCTGACGGCACTGAAGATGCAGAATACCTGCTTCAATTAAGGTTATACCTTCCTTCGGTATTTGATAATTTTAAGCCTGAATTTGTGGTTTATATAGCGGGGGCGGATGTCCATAAAGATGATACATTCGGCACTTTCAATTTATCAACAAAAGGGGTTCTTGAAAGGGATAAATTTGTGTATAATCTTTCGAAACATTACGGCTTACCTATGGGTGTGGTTGCTGGAGGCGGCTATGGACAACACTCCTGGGAGTTGTACTATAATTTTATAAAATGGGTTATAAAGGAAAGATTGTGATTGAGATTTTAAATTTTGGATTTTGGATTAAGGATTGTATCACCTTGATTTTAAAAGAAAGATTTGCTACCACAATCCATAATTCATCATCTTCAATCCAAAATCCACAATCCAAAATCCCTCATCCTCAATCCAGAATTTATTTCTATCAGTTGTATATTTGCCTGCATTCAGGAGTATTAAATGTTTAACATTCCATTAAAGTTTAGATGGGTTTACAAGCATTTGACAAGGGCTGAATTAACTTCCGGATGTGCATACGAACTTTCTTTCAGCGACATTTTTGAAGAAAAAAGGGAAGAGAGGTTTCTGGATTTTTACACTAAAAACGGAATTAAACTTGCCCTTAAAAGATACGGAATGATAAACAAATTAAGGGAAAAGGGTTTTAACGAGATAGATGTAAAGATAGGGAAAAGGGAAGACGGTTCGGATTTTTTGGTAGTTTTTGAGCCTCCTTTAAGGAAAGACAGGTTTGTGGCCGAACTTGTGGTAAGAAAAACTTCGTTTAAAGATATTTTCCCTGTTTTGAAGATAGAGTGGCTCTGCCTTCAAAATATAAACGGAAAGTTTACGAAAGAGAAGCCGAGGCTTCCCGGCCAGAATTATCCCGGGTTAGGTTTAGGGAAAGAGGCTTTGCAATTGATTATGCTAATGGGGATAAGGCTGAAGTTTCACGCTTTACTAAACAACCCCGAGCACTTTCACAATGCATACATTTATTCAGTCGCCTTTTACTTTGATAACCCGGAAGATTTCGGAAAGTTAAAAGCGCTTGAAAGGCTTATGAAAGAAGAAAAAATGACTCTTTCTCAATTTGCCTGGGCTATGGAAGAAGAAAAGGTTTTTAAAGAAGGGGAAGATAAACCTTACAAATGGGAGCCTGCCATTCAAATCCTTCCATTGAGGACTTATCTTGAAAAAAGGTATAACACTGAAGAATACTGGGAAAAGGTTGAGTATTTTTCACAGAAATACAGGTTTTTCCTTAAAAAAGAATAGAAATCTGGCATAAAAATTGTATTTAATCCTTTATGAAAATTATTTTTACGGAGGTTTAAATGAAAAAGGTAATATCATTGATGACAATAATAGCACTTACCCTTGTATCCTGTCATAGGGTTTATGTAGGCGGGGGTACAACATACC
>WFPG01000064.1 GCA_015487755.1 Acidobacteriota bacterium | reverse complement strand
GAGTGGGAGTATGGAATTGAAAGACCATATTTTGGAATTGATAAGGCGTGCGTCAACGGACTTGCCCCCTGATGTTGAGGCAAGGCTGAAAAGGGCTTATGAAGAGGCGGACGAAGGCTCAACCGAAAAGAGCGTTTTCAATGTTATCCTTGAAAATGTCAAACTTGCAAGGGAGAATTCAACTCCAATCTGTCAGGACACGGGGCATGTTATATTTTATGTAAATTACCCTTACGGAATGAAGGAATGGGAGATAACAGAAGAAATTAAAAAGGCTACAATTGAGGCAACTGAGAAGAATTATTTGAGGCCTAACGCTGTTGACCCTATTACAGGCAAGAATTCAGGAAATAATATAGGCAAAAACGCTCCGTACATCACCTATCACTGCTGGGATAAGGATTATATTGAGTTTAAACTTATGCTTAAAGGCGGCGGTTCAGAAAATGTTGGAATCCAGTATAAACTGCCTGACGCAAATTTAAAAGCGGGAAGAGACCTTGAAGGTGTTAGAAAGGTAATTATAGACGCCGTAACAAAGGCTCAAGGATTCGGGTGCGCCCCGGGAACAATAGGAGTGGGTATAGGCGGAGACAGAGGGGTTTCTTACCTTCTTTCAAAAAAGACATTCTTCAGGAAAATGGGCTCAAAAAACGAAAACCCGGTTTTAGCGGAGTTTGAAGACAGGCTTGAAAAGGAATTGAATGAATTAGGCATCGGGCCTATGGGATTCGGCGGCAAAACCACTGTTTTAGATGTCTTTGTGGACGCACAGCACAGGCACCCTGCAACCTTTTATGTTGCAATCTCTTATATGTGCTGGGCTTACAGGAGAAAAACAATGATTGTTAAGCCAAACGGTGAGGTGGAATATGACGATTAAGATAAATCTCCCTGTTTCCGAAGAGGAAATTAGAAAATTAAAGATAGGGGACGAAGTTCTCTTAAGCGGGACTATGGTAACCGCAAGAGACCAGGCTCATAAACTTATGGTTGAAAAAAAGCCCGATTTTATAAGGCCTTACCTTAAAGACAGCGTTATTTACCATTGTGGCCCTGTTGTAAGGAAAAACGAAAACGGAGAATGGGAATTTGTTGCCGCAGGCCCGACTACCTCTTCAAGGGAAGAGCCTTATCAGGCTGATGTTATAAAAGAGTATCAAGTAAGGGGTGTTATCGGCAAAGGCGGTATGGGAGAAAAAACATTAAAAGGGTTGCAGGAGACAGGCGCCGTTTATTTTCATGCAGTAGGCGGGCTTGGAACATTGCTTGCAAGGAGAGTTGTAAAGGTTAAAGAAGTGTTTATGCTTGAAGAGTTCGGCACTCCAGAGGCATTCTGGGTAATTGAGGTAAAGGACTTCCCTGTTGTGGTAACAATGGATTCACACGGCAATTCATTGCACAAAAAGGTGCTGGAAGAATCACTTGAAAGGGAAAAGAAAATTTTAGGCTTAGAATAATAGCAAACAAAATAAAAAAGGGGGAATTTTCCCCCCTTTTTTATTTTCTCCATGTCCAGCGGATTTTTATTGCCACCTGATTGGCAAGCAACCTTGATTTAAAGAGAGATTCTCCGTCAAACCTCTCCCAGTTGTAATTCCAGACAAAAAAGATATCTTTCCCCGGTTCTATTGTGTACCTAACCCTGTTATTCATTCCTATTTCACCACTTGAATAGTTGTACTGAGTGTAACTTGATATTACAAAATCGGGGTTAAAGGCATAGACAACCTTTACCTGCCAGAGCCTTTCAATAAAATTGCCTTCAGGTAGATAACCGTAATCATTTTCAGCCTGAATTGCAACCTTAATTGACCCATCCTTTTTACTCCATTCAAAGTATGTTTCCCACTGGTTCAACCTGCCGTTGTAAAAATCGCCGAACCATACCCTTCCGCCTACTTGAATTGAACTTGAGCGTGGCATATTTATTTCAATCCTCTCCCTGTTAAAACGGTAGCCACCTGCAGGGATTACGACACCTTCCGCAATCTCGAAAGGCTCGGTTAAAAATTCATATTGAGGGGAATAATTAAATTCAAAGTGATAACCGGAAGGAGTTACAAGGTTTATAGGTGCGGTAAAAATTCTCCAGCTTTCAATATAGCCGTCAAGGTTTCTTACCTGGCTTCCGTAAAATTCAAAGAAAAATTGTCTTACATAATTGCCCAACCAACCTTTAGGCCTCGGTTGAATTGCAATGCCACCGCTCCACTGCTTTGTGCCCGGCCTCGGCAGAAATCCCAAAGCAGGGTTTAAATCCTTACCGAATTTTTTAAAGGTAATATTTGCGTCAATTAAATCGTTAGGGTAATCAATTTTAAAGCCGTATCCGTCCTTGTCGTCTCCTGTTAAATCTCCAGAAGACTGACCCCACCAACCGCCTATTGTAAAGTTCTTTTTTTTGTGCATGAAATCGGATGTTCTCCAGATAACATCTGTGCCTACAAAAGAATTATCGCTTACCCCGTCAGGGTCACCGTCGGTAACCAGAGCCCCTATTTTCAGGTTATTTGTGATATCATAGGTAACCCTTGATACAAAAAAATCTGACCCTTTTAACTCCCCTGAATCCCTTGTTTTTACATAAAGCCCTGCAATACTTACCTTGTTTTCCCTTCCCAATAATTTCACTCCGTAATCTATAGGCACCTCTTCCCCGTCATAAAGCCCTATCCTTCTTGAATAAAAGGGAATAAAATCACCGTAAAGACCCACCCCGAAATTAAAAAGGTTTGAGCCTTCAAGAAAAAATTCCCTTTTTTCAGGGAAAAACAAAGGAAACCTTGTTAAATTTATCTGTTGAGTATCTACCTCTGTTTCCGCAAAATCGGTATTTACGGTAAGCATAGCAAAAATACCCGGTGTAATATTCCACCTTAAATCAAAACCTGTTTCCGCTTTTAAAACTGTATTTTTACCGTTTTCATAGGTTTTATCAAGCCTTGTTACAGCATAAGGAGAAAAAGACAACCCTTTGCCAATTGAAAGGTTTTCGACACCTTCCATTTTTGCGGTTAATTTTACATCATATGGATGGGCATCAATCGATGTGCCAATCCACCTGAAAGTGATTATGTCTTTTGCAACATACCTTGTAAATTCAATATTAAAATAAGGATGATTTTCCCTGAACTGCAGTGTTATAGACGGAATCTTAATCTCTGCAACCCATCTATCTTTATAAATTTTTGTCCTTGCCGTCCAAATACCGTCCCAATCGGGGGAAACATGCTCAGGGTTTGAAATTAAGCCGTCTTTTCTCGCCCCTGCGGCATTAACCTTAAACATAAACCCTGTTTTCCCGTCTCCAAAAGTGTCAAGAATTATTGATACAAAATCATCTCCTCGCATCCCCCCGTCTCTCAACATAGTATGAATAGACAAAGTACTTTCAGGCTGATAGCAGATAAACGCAAAATAAAGGGCTTTGCTATCACAGAAAACCTTTACTACCGTTTTATACGGCGTTTCCCCGCCGGGAACAGGTTTTTGTTGGGTTAAATCGTTTATAGTATAAGCTTTTTGCCATTCCGGTTCGTTTAAAACACCGTCTAATTTAATATGAACTTTTTTAAAATAAGGAATTTTAAATGCTGTCTCTTATA
>WFPG01000063.1 GCA_015487755.1 Acidobacteriota bacterium | reverse complement strand
TCTCTAATCAGACTAAGGAAGGTGCTTTGTTTTCAGGACGGGACATATCAACCCAATACCCAATACCCAAAACCCAGAACCCAACTCACCCAAAACCCAGAACCCAACTCACCCAGAACCCAGTCTCCAGAACCTTTCATTCTTTTATCCTTTACTCAAAAAATTATCTCTATTAAAATTAGTCTGTATTTAAAAAATGCGGGGGAAAGAATGTGTGGAATTGTAGGAATAATAGGTGTTGATGGCGCTTCAAAAAAGGTTGCAACGGCTTTACAGGCTATTCAACATAGAGGACAGGATTCTGCAGGGATAGGCGCTAAAAAAGGCAATCATTTCAGGTATTTTAAAGACATAGGGCTTGTACATAGAATTTTTAACGAGAATGAATTGGAAAGGCTTGAAGGAAGGTGTGCCGTCGGGCATGTAAGATACCCTACCATAGGTGGTAATAGCAAAGAGGATGCGCAGCCTTTTTATTCAAGATGGCCGGGTATTATTATGGCCCACAACGGGAATATAACAAACTTTGAGGAAATAAAAGAGTACCTTCTTTCGCAGTCAATATTTCTTTCAAGTAAGTGTGATATTGAGCCTGTTTTGTACATTCTTTCCAACGCAATTATTAAAGACAATGTAAAAAGGGTTTATTCCTTTGAAGATGTTGTAAAGGGTTTGAAAGAGACTTTTAAAATTGTTAAGGGGGCATACTCCCTTGTAGGAATAATAAGTATAGAGGGCAAAGATACTTTATTTGTAGCAAGAGACCCTTACGGCATAAGGCCTGCGGTTTGGGGAAAAAAGGAAAGTTCATACCTTGTATGCTCTGAAAGCGTCTGTATGGATGTGCTTGATTACGAGTATGTTGGAAGCGTAAAGTCAGGCCATGTTATGTTTTTCAGAGAAGGGGAAGAGCCTATTGAATATGAAATTGAAAAAAAAGGGACAACTCCCTGTATCTTTGAATACATTTATTTTGCAAGGCCTGATTCAAGAATCAATGACCATTGTGTTTATGAAAAGAGAATGGAATTGGGAAGGTTGCTGGCAGACGAATTTAAGGAGAGGAAGAAAGGCATTGATTTTGATATTGTTATGCCAATTCCCGATACTTCAAGGCCTTCTGCGATTACCTTTTCTGAAGAGATGAAGAAGCCTATCAGGGAAGGCTTTATAAAAAACAGGTATTCAGGCAGGACTTTTATTATGCCTACCCAGGGGGACAGGTCAACGGCGTTAAGGCTGAAACTCAACCCTATTAAGGCGGAGATTGAAGGCAAATCAATAATGCTTATAGACGACAGCATTGTGAGGGGAAATACGGTAAAGAGAATTGTGGAAGTATTGAGAGGAAAGGGAGCAAAGGAAATTCACCTTGCAATTTATTCCCCCCCTGTGGTTAACCCCTGTTTTTACGGAATTGATATGTCAACCCACGATGAATTGATAGCATACAAGGTGTTGAAAGAATTGGGATACGAGTTTGAGAATTCTGTGAAAATAGATAAAGATTTGCTAACTAAATTGGAAGAGAAACTTGCCGAAAAATTCGGGTTAAGTTCTTTAACATACCTATCAATTGAAAGGCTGAACAATTTGCTTGAAAACAACAGGTGTGCCGCTTGTTTTGACGGCAATTACCCTGTTGAGGTTGACGAAAAATCAAGAAGATGCATAGTTTTTGACAGGCTTTCAAGCAGGGACTGATTGAAAATATTCGAAAATATGAGATTTATACTGATTCTTAATTATTAATTAAAATAGCGCTCTAATTCTTGGTTTCCAGAAACATTGAAATTCAACCGATTATGTCTTTTCGCTTGACAGGGAAGTTGTGAGGGAATAGCATAAAATCAAACTTAATTAACTGTTTTAGGTAAATAATCAATAAGAAGGAAAGTCAGGTGAGCGGAGATGGCAAAGAATATATATGCTCAACAATTGTTTTTTCGGCAGGGTAATGTCGTAAAGAATTTATTTGCTCGGGGATTTTGCGAGAGGTTGAATAAAGCATATGGAAAACTTATAAACAAAAGATTTATGCTTTTCCTTTTTGTTTTCTTTCAATTATTGCTTTTGGTCGGTTGCGGTAATGCCGATAATAGAGAAGATATTGAACGATTCGGTTTGTTTACTAAAAACATCAAAGTGGACGGCGTGTTGAGGCGGTACGCAATTTATATTCCGCAGGGTTTGGGAGTGTCTGCTGTCCCTCTGGTTTTTGAACTTCACGGAGGCGGTGTTTACATTGAGGACATGACAGGCCAGAGCGGATATAAAACACCGTATAAATTGTGGATGGAGCTTGCCGACAGTGAGAAATTCATTGTGGTTTATCCCGAAGGGTTGAACGGTGTTTATGGCAAGCCTACATGGAATGATTGCAGGGGAGATTGTATTGTAAATTCAAACGCAGACGATGTGCATTTTATTGAAATACTGATAAATGATATATCTGCAAATTATAATATTGACCTGAACCGTGTTTATGTTTCAGGAACTTCAAACGGCGGTTTTATGGCTGAGAGATTGGCTGTTGAGTTAAACGATAAAATTGCGGCTATTGCGGTTGTTGCGGCGGCAATGCCCGCTGTTTCAAAATGCGGTGAACCTGTTAAGCCTGTATCTGTTTTGTTTATGAACGGAACAAATGATAATCATATGCCGTACAACGGTGGAATAATCGGCAATCCGTCCGACCCGAACCGCGGAACAGTTCTGTCAACCGACGAAACTATTGTTGCTATAAACAAAGTCAAGCCCCCCGCGGCCTAATCTCCGAGGTCTATGCCTCAATTTTTCATTTACGAGGTCTGCGCCTCACTTTTGATAAAATAGGCCGTAAGAAATCTCTAACAAGGAGGCTTGA
>WFPG01000062.1 GCA_015487755.1 Acidobacteriota bacterium | reverse complement strand
CAACCCCTGTTATTAGAATTGTTTTATCCATTTCAAGCCCTTTCAAGTATTGTTATGCCCATTACCGCTTCTTCAAGGCCAATGTTTCCGCCCCCGTTTTGCGCAAGACCAATTTTAGCGTTTTCAACCTGCCTTTTTCCCGCCTCTCCCCTTAACTGCAAAACAAGTTCGTGAATCTGGGCAAGCCCTGAAGCACCAATCGGGTGTCCCCTTGATTCAAGCCCGCCGCTTGTGTTTATGGGTATTCTTCCCCCTAACTTTGTCTCTCCCCTTTCGGCTATTATTCCCCCTTCCCCCTCTTTGCAAAAGCCTAAATTTTCGCTCTGGTGCAACTCTCCGTAAGCGGTTGCGTCGTGCAGTTCGGCAACATCAATGTCTTCAGGAGAAATTGAAGCCTTTTCATAGGCAATTTTGCCGAGCCTTTTCCCCAAATCATCCTCGTCAACCTTTCTGTCTCTCCCCTGTGCTAAAACGGAAGCCCTGATTCTCACAGCCCTTTCCTTCCCTGTTTTTTTCAAAAATTTTTCAGAGACAATTACACAGGCTGCGGCACCGTCCCCCACAGGGGCACACATTGAGCGTGTTAAAGGCCAGACAACAACCTGGTCATTTAAAACCATTTCAGGTGTCATTGGGATTTGGTACTGTGCAAGGGGGTTCATTGAAGAGTGCCAGTGGTTTTTGGCGGCAATTACCGCAAGTTGCTTCTGGGTTGAGCCGTACTTATCCATGTGCCACCTTGCCCCCATTGCGTAAACATCCATAAAAACAGAGCGGCCTTTGTTTAAGTTTTGCTGCTCTTCGGGAATAATCAGGTTTTTAAAGGTTTGTTGCAATGCAAGAACCTCTTTTAAGTGGGATTTGAAGTTTTCCATATCCATGCAGGAAGCGTAAGCGGAAAGTGATTTCATTTTGTCTTCAGAGGTTATCTTTTCAGAGCCAACAGCAAGGGCAACATCTGCCTGCCCTGAAAGGACGGTTAGGTATGCCATGTGAAGGGCTGTTGAGCCTCCCGCGCATGCGTTTTCCACATTGATTACAGGGATATCCCCTATCCCCATTGCCCTTAAAACAACCTCTCCCTTGATTGAGTGCTGGTTTGAAAACATACCCCAGAATGTGTTTGAAAAGTATGCGTATTCAATGTCGTTCTTCTCAAGGCCGCAATCCTTTAAGGCAAGGTCAATAGCTTCAATTGCCATTGTCCTGACCGTTTTGTCGGGGTATTTGCCGAACTTTATCATTCCCGAGCCTATAATGTATGCGCTCATTTAAAATACCTCCCCTGCAATCATATTCCCCCCGCTTATTGCAAGGGTGTCGTTTGAGCCGTCTTCAATTAAGCCCGCCCTTGCGTCCCTGAACAATTTTTCAATCTCATACTCTTTTGTTAAGCCGTATCCGCCGAATATTTGAATAGCCTCATTGCAAACATCAAAAGCAGCCTGAGTGCAGAATACCTTTGAAGACAGGCTGAACTTTGCGACAGGGGGAGCAATGTTTAGGTTGTAATTCATTACAGCCCTTGAATAAGCCCTTGCCGTTTCAACCTTTGTAAACATATGAAAGAGTTTTTTCTTTATATCCTGATGCTCAATCAGATACTTTCCACCCTGCTTTCTCTCTGTCGCATACTTTAAGGCAAGGTCGTAAGCAGCCTGCGCAAGCCCTGTAAAGAATGCCCCCATGTGCATATTTGCCTCTGCAATAACAATCTCGGTCATTACCTCATAACTTTCAGGGTCAACAATCATCAACTCTTCAGGCACCTCTGCGTCTGAAAAGTAAATTTCCCCCTGAGGCAACTCCCTCTGGCCCAATTTGTCAAGGGGTTTCCCCTTTTCAACACCCTTCTGGGTTAAGTCGCAAATGCAAATTCCCCCGCCTGCCATTCCCATTGATTTGTCAATGTTTACAAAAAGCAGTGCCTGAGTGGCAATTGGCCCGTTTGAAACCCATGCAGATTTCTGGCCGTTTAAAACCCACCTGTCTCCCTTTTTTTGAGCCCTTACTTCCTGAACAACATCAGGGTTTTTGAAATGCTCCATCCCGGGGGTTAAGGTATCGCTTCCGTGGTTAGGCTCCGTTATAGCCCAGCAGCCTATAATTGAGGCGTCTTTGCAGTTTGCAAATGGCTTTATTACCTTTTCAACAATGTAATCGTCTGCAAGCATTGAAGCCATAAAGGGAGCAAACAAACTTACCCCTAAAGAAACGGCAAACCCCACGCTCCCGTACCCTAATTCTTCCCAGAATATGTGCTGGGAAACAGGGTCAAGAGCCATCCCCCCGTATTCGTCAGGGGTATGCACGGTGTGATAGCCTAACTCATACATCTTTTTCATTACATCCCAGTAAACTGAGCCTTCGGCAATTACCTCTTCAGGGCTCATTTTGTCAAGTTTCAATGAGGCAGGCCTTAAAACCTCAACGGCAAACTTGTGAACCTCTTTTTTCAAAGCCTCCTGCTCTTCGGTTAACTCTATGTTTAATTCGGTGTATGCCATACAGCCTCCTATTTTTTTCTAAAAACCCCTTTTAATTCAGGGCTGAATTTCTCAATTAAAACCCTTTTCAAGAACTTTTCCGACGGCGTTTTGGGGATTTCGTCAACAAACCATAGGTAAAGGGGGACAAAGTTAGGCTCAAGGTTTTGCCTGCAGTACTCAAAAATGCTTTCAGCGTCGGGATTTACCCCTTCAAACACCCTTATAACCGCAACAATGTCGCTTTCTCCAGGTGCGCCGCTTTCTGCCGGAATACCTATTATGCAAACCTCTGAAACATCCCTGTGCTTTCCTATTACAGCCTCAAGGTATTCAGGCTGAATAAAGTCCCCTGCCTTTCTCAACTCCGTGCCTTTTCTAAAATCAAAGTAATACCATCCCTTTTCGTCGTAATGAACCATATCCCCTGTGTACATCCAGCCGTTTTTAACCTTTTCGGCGGATGCTTCAGGGTTTTTATAGTACTCAACCTTTGTCTCTCCCCTTAAATTCCTTATAACCAATTCCCCTGTTTCATTTGCCCCCAATTTGTTTCCGTTTTCGTCTATAACCTTAAATTCCATTACACCTGGCAGCGGTTTTCCGAAACTTCCCACAGGGCCTTTACCGGGCGGGTTGTGGGCAAAACCGCCTTCAGCCGAGCCGTACCACTCGTGCACCTTTACGCCGAACCTTTCCTCAAACGCCTTCCATATTGCTTTAGGCATTCCTGCGCTTATTACAACCTTTACAGGGTTGTCTTTGTCGTTTTCCTTTTCAGGCTCATTGAATATTCCCGCAGCCATTCCCCCTAAAAGGGAAAATGAGGTGCAACCGTACTTTCTGCAAATATCCCATATCCTTGATTTGGTAAACTTTGGGCTGAAAACAGCCTTAATCCCCCCGTAAAGGGCAGGGAAAAGGGTTACAGCATGGGCGTTTGCGTGTGAAAGGGAAAGCCCTGTGTAAAGCACATCGTCTTTTTTATACTTCCACGCAAGTTGCCTTAAAATATTGTAAAGCCCAATTCTCTGGTGTTTTATAACAACCCCTTTCGGGTTTCCAGTCGTGCCTGAAGTAAAGATTATCTGGGCAGGGTGGTTAACATCAAAAATCTTTTGCTCAACAGGTTTCCACTCTGAATTAAAGACAGAATTAAGGTTCACGAAGCCTTCAATATCTGCCTCTTCATTACCAAAATCAGCATAAGCCTTGAATTTCAGAGACTTAATGTCGTTTTCAACCTCTTTGAATGGGTTTAAAGTCTCTTCTGCGACAATTATTCCCTTTGCCTCTGTAAAGTTAAGGAAGTACTTTAACCTCTCCCCCCTTGAGCGTGGGTCTATTGGCACCGCTATTGCCCCTATTGTTGAGGTTGCTATAAATGTTAAAACAGTTTCAACCCTGTTGTATGTGAATATTGCAACATTGTCTCCCTCGCCTATGCCATTTTCTAAAAGAAATGCCGCCAACTTATTTCCGTAATTGTGCAAATCTTTGTATGTAAACCTGTCTTCCCCCTTTTCCCCTTTCTCAAAGATTAAAACTTCTCTGTCCGGAAACCTGTCTGCCTGATATTCAATTAAATGGGAAGTGATTACCTGATTTAAGTGCGCTTTTCCCATATATCCTCCTATTCCTCAACCGCTCCTATAAATCCCCTGTTAAATGTGGGAAACTCTTTGTTAAATATCTTTTCCCATTCCTCTTTAGTCCAGAATTTATGCCTGTTAAAGAATGGGTCTTCCTTTGCTGCGCTTACCGCAACCCCCACAACAATGTCTGATTCAACATAGCCTAACGCCTTCGCAGCAAAAGCAAGGGTTGAAAAAACCCTGCAATGCAAACCCAGTCTCCACGCAGCAGCAGCCGCCGCATTTGCAGCCATGTTCAAATTCAGTGTTTTAAAGACGCATGCAGGCCCGTTTGATGTAAGGGATTCAACCGTTTCAGCCCTGTTTAATTCTGCGCAGGTTTTAAAACCGCATGCACCACAGTTAAAGTTAAAGGGTGATTTTCTGTTATCCCCTAAAATCATTACAGCCCACGGCTCTTTCATCAATTCAAGGGCAAACCTTCCGTCCCTTGCAGCAAGGGGAGACATATCCCCTAATGAAAGTGCATAGTTTGCCATCTCTTCCATCTCTTCCTCATCAAGCAACACTATTTCAAGGGAATGCTTTCCACCGAAATGCCATGCATTGTTTGCAGCAACAGCCATTAACTCAACAGCCCTTTCAAGCCCCGCATTTATCAATTCTTCCATACTTCTCTTTTTCATATTCCACCCCTTATGAATAGATTGACCTGAATTGAGGCCATAGCCTGTTTATAATCCTGTCCTGCATTGTTCTGTTGTTGTATTTATGATAATCAAGGGGTATGTCCCTGAAGGGTGATTTTTCTGTAACGCTTATCCCGACACCAACCGCAAAGCCCGTATTTTTCGGCAGAATGCCCATTCTCATTGCCGCAGCCCCTGCCGACCAGAAAACACCGAAATCTATTGCAAGAAGCCTTGCGCTTGAGATTATCCCGTTTAAGGCATAGGCAACATTTGCCGCCCTGAATGTGCAAAGCGGCCCTGTAAACGCAACCGATTTGTCTTCTTTTTTCAACTTCTCCCTTTCCTGCATGTATTCGCATGTTATAAAACCGCACATATTGCAGTTAATATCCGAAGGGTCTGTTAAAGAGCGAAGAGAGGTGATAATTATTAGTGCGTCAGCGTCCCTCATCATTTCGGCGTCTCTTTTGAAAAAATGCCATGCTTTGTTTTGCCCTGCCATCTCCTCAACCTTCTGGCAAATATCCTCTATGTCGCAATCGTCTTCAATTATGTGGAAGGTGCACTCTCCAACACCTCCGACCCTCGGTGAGGTTGTTCCCGAGGCAATCAAAAGCCTTGCTGCTATCCTTGCAGCCTCTTTTCTATCTTGTTCAAACTGTTTTATAGCCCTTTCAACAGCCATAATTCCCCCTAAATGCTTAAGCCGTGTTTTCTTGCAATTTCAGGGTAAGCCTCATAGGCAGGGTTTAAAAGGGGAAGGAGTTTAAGCACCTTGGGAAGAGGGCCCTTTGCCTTAATCAAGCCCTTTGCTAAAGCCACAGGCATTGTAATCTGTTTAAGCCAGAACTTGTGAGCAGTGTCTCCGCTTAAAGTCATTGATATGTCTTCCTTAACCCCGTCAGGCACACCACACACAACCTTTCCTTCAGGAAGAAGCCATATCTCTCCTTTAGGCTCGCTCATAATAAACCGGATAGTTACTTTCTGCTCTTGAAACTTTTTCCCCACTGTTTCATGTGCTAACAAAGTTTCAAACAATTCCCCTAAAACCTCGTACATCTTTTCAGTTGATTCAAAAATTGCCATAAATCCCCTCCCTATTTCTTTGAAACAATAAACTTTATTAAATTCCTGACAGTTTCCCTTGCCCATTCGTCTGAATGGTTTTCAGGGTCTAAAAACCACCTTGAGGCAACCCCCTGATAGATTGCCGATATCGTTTTTGCCGCCTCTTCAGGGTTTTCAACCTCAAAATCCCCTCTTTCTACACCCTTTTCAATTGAGGCTTTAAGCAATTCAACCCAGCCGTTAACCCATTGGTGGAAAATCTGCCTGTACTCTTCGTCTGCCGAGGCAATTGTCATAATCTCAAAGAACATCCTGTATCCCCTGAAGTAATCAGGGTCATTCCTGTCGTAAAGCCATGTGAAAGAGGCAAGCTGCTCGTAAGGGTCGTCTATGTTGTCTCTTATCTCCTTTCCCCTTTCAAAAATCCTTGCAAAAAAACCCTTAACAGCAGCCTCAATTAAATCCTTTTTTGTGGGAAAGTAATGGATTAACCCCCCCTTTGAAAGCCCCGCCTTTTTAGCGACAGCGTCAAGGGTTGCTTCCTTAATCCCCTTCTCGGCTATAATCTCAACCGCCGCCTCAACAATTTGAGGAATCCTTATTGACTGAATTGCTTTGTTTACTCCCATTTGCCCTCCAGATAATACCGATATCGGTTAATGTGTTATTTTCCAATTTACAAAAAACCGACCAATTAGTTTAAAAACCGACTGTTTGGTTTAAAAATACCACAAAAAAAGAAAACAGGTCAAGGAAAAGTTTCAAAGTTTGATTGAAAAAGCGGATTTTCATTTTTTATAATGAAAACAAATGAGGGGGTGAAAATGAAAAAGGGATTTTTTGCTTTGTTTTTTCTTTTTGTTAGCACCTGTTTTGTTTTATCAAATGTGAAAACAGTGTGGCAGGCAGAGGTGAATATAAATCCAAAGGTTATGGTGGTTTCTCAAAACGCAATATACCTGTTAAACGAAAAGGGGGTTGAGGCTTACAGCAAGGACGGAAAACTGTCAGGGATGTTTAAAAGCAAAAGCGAAGGGATTAACCTCAACCCTGTTTTAGACAACAACGGAAATCTATGGTTTTCAATCACTAAAAATTTAGGCTTAAAAAATACCCTTGTTGTTTTAAGTGAAAAGGGGAAGGTTTTGAAAAACAGCGTAATTAAAAATGTTAAACTATTGGGAAATTCTTTAGACGGAAAAACCATATACATTGCAAAAGGTGGAAAATGGGGAAGCATTTACGGCGGCAATGTTTTAATAAACCAAAGGGTTGTCGCTTTAAATGCAGAAGGTTTTTTGAATAAAAGGGAAACTTTATGGGAGTTTTACAGGGAAAATGTCTCACTTTACTGGGCTTACGGCTTAAAAAACGGAAAGACTTTACTAAACATTGAGCCAGGAAAATTAAACCCTATGAAGCAAAACCAGAGCGAGGTTTTTCTATTAAACAAAAAAGGAAATTATATCAAATCAATAAAACTCAAAGATGCCAAAAAGCCTGTTCTTGGTGATTCACTTGTGTTTTTTATCAACCTTGACCCTAAAACCTATGGGTATAGAATCTCCGCCTTTGATACAGACACACTTGAAAAGAAGTGGGATTACAATATACCCTCAGGCACGGCGAAAACACACCCAACCTATGTAAATGGCAAAATTTACTTTACAATTCCTTATGGCGGAAACTATCAATTCAGGGGAACAATCTATGTATTATCCGCCAAAACAGGAAAGGTTTTAAAAACCCTGTACAAAGGAATTGATTTGAGAAACAGCGATGTAAGGGAAGAACTCTTTATGACAGACGGCCTTGCTTACAAAAACAAATTTTTTTTTCAAACCTTTCATTTAATCTTTTGCACCTATGAAAACGGCCAAACAAACATACTCTTTTCAAAAGACAGGTTAGGCAGGGGTGCAATAATCAAAACCGACGGGGAATACCTTTATCTCTTCCACATAATAAACGGCAAAAAGGTTTTAGAGAAGGTTGAGATGAATGGGAAGAACTAATGTTTTACATAAAATTGCACTATGTTAAAATTTTTTTAATTATTTTTTGGAGGATAAAATATGAAGAATAATAAGAAACTTAAAATAACTGTGCAATTAAATCATCCAGGTAATGAGAAATTGTATAAAGGTGAAAAAACCGAAGGCTTTTGCATTGTGAATAATCAAATAATTAGAGAGTGGAATACAGACCCTGTTCATTATAGAAAATTTTTAAGACACAAGGGTATTTATATTTCTAACCTTGACGACGAAAATCCCAAGGAAGCCAATCTGCTTTTTTGGGGAGAATGGGAAGGCTATTCCAAATTTTTTCCTATTCAAAACAGAAAAGAAGAGCCAAGAGGGATACATGAGCCATTTCATGCAACAAAATTTATAGGCACTCAAAACACAGACCCTTATGTTTTCGGGGATTGTTTTAAATATGCAATTTGTTCTCAAACTGGAATTATGACGAAATTAGACCGTGGTTCTTTAATACTTTTCGGCACAGCAAGAAAAGATGGATTTTATTTAGATACAGTTTTTGTTGTAAAATGTTGTGTCCCTGCAAAAAAAGTAAAAGAAAAGTATCAGGGTTTATATAGCAAAACTTATATTCAGGAAACATTAAAGAGATTAGGGGATGTTTATTTAGGGGATAATATTTCTGAAAAAAATAGGATTTATCATTCACGAACTTGGTTTGATAACAAAAAATACTTTTCTTTTGTCCCCTGTCAAATAGACTGT
>WFPG01000061.1 GCA_015487755.1 Acidobacteriota bacterium | reverse complement strand
TCTTTAAGTTCTTCTATATCTTCTTCAGATTGGATAAAACCGCTTCCCGAATTTATCAAAGCCTTGATTTCTTCTTTTGAATACCCGTTTATTTCAATGTAATCTTCAAGCCCGGAAGTGTTGAAGTAAACCTGCTGGCACCTTGAAAGTATGGTCGGAAGCAGTGAATCGGGTTTTGATGTAATAAGGAAAAAGTAGGTGTTTTCAGGCGGCTCTTCCAGTGTTTTTAAAACCATGTTAGCCGATGTTTTGTTCATTAAATGGCAGTTATCTATAATAAAAATCCTTGCCTTTCCTTCGTAGGGCGGGAAGTTTGTGGTTGTTAAAATTGTTTCTATGTCTTCAACGGTAATCTCGTTTTTACCTTCGGCAGGCTTAATCTCTATTAAATCAAGGTGCGGGTTAGGAGTTTCAGGGTTTTCTATCATTTTTTTTACCTTTAAACAATGCCTGCAAAAGCCGCAGGGCGAGTTTTCCTGGTTTTCGCATAAAATCATTGCACTTACAACCTTTGCAAACAGTTTTTTGCCTATTCCTTCCCTTCCCTTAAACAGGTAGGTTGTGAGCAACTTTTTGTTTTTGTATGCGTTTTTGAAAAACCTTTTTATATGCTCGTGCCCTTTGACAATGTCAAACATTGTTTAATTTTCCTTCCACAACCGCAACTATCTTTTTGTGTATTGTTTCAATGTCTTCTTTGCCGTCTAACACAACAAAGTTTTTACTGTTTTTTGCAAGTTCAAGAAAGCCTTCTCTCACCTTTTTGTGAAAGTTTAAGTGCTCTATTTCAAACCTTGAAAGTTCAATTTTTTCAGTATTAGCCCTGTTTTTAACCCTTTTCATTGAAGTTTCTTCGTCAATATCTATTAAAAAAACAATGTCAGGCTCAAGCCCGTTTACAATATTTTTAAAAACCCATTCTATCTTTTCAATGTCAAGCCCCCTTCCGTAGCATTGATAGGCTATTGAAGAGTGCTGGTATCTGTCGCTTATAACAACATACCCTTTTTCAAGGTGGGGAATTATCTTTTCCTTTAAGTGCTGGTTTCTGTCAGCCTGATATAATAGGGCTTCTGTAATAGGGTGGAGAATTCCTTTGTGTTTAGGGTCAACAAGTATTTCCCTTATCTTCATTCCGATTTCCGTACCCCCGGGCTCCATTGAAAGTATTGCTTTTATCCCTTTTTCTTCAAGGTAATCTTTTAAAAGCCTTGCCTGGGTTGATTTTCCGCACCCTTCAATTCCCTCAAATGTTATAAACAGCCCTTTTTTCATACTAAAAATCCTTTTTTGCTTCTTTTATCTCTTTTTCGGATATTACCTCTTTTCCTATGTTAAACACCATTAGTTTTTCAATAAAGTTTTCAAGTTCCCTTATATTGCCCTTCCATTCCATTTGTTCAAGTGTTTTTATAGCGTTTTTGCTTAATTCAGGTTTAGGTATATTGTGCCTTTGAGAGGTTTTTTGTAAAAAGTGTTCCGAAAGAAGGGCAATGTCTTCTTTTCTCTCTCTTAAAGGGGGAAGGGTAATCGGGATTACATTAAGCCTGTAGTATAGGTCTTCCCTGAATTCCCCTTTTTTTACCATTTCTTCAAGGTTTCTTGATGTGGCGGACAACACCCTTACATCAACCTTTACACTCTTATTGCTTCCGAGAGGGGTTACCTCTTTTTCCTGCAAAACCCTTAAAATCTTTGCCTGAAGGGATAACGGCATATCTCCTATTTCGTCAAGAAAGATTGTTCCCCCATCAGCCTGCTCAAACTTCCCTTTTCTGTCTGTGTAGGCGTCTGTAAAGGCACCCTTTTTATGGCCGAATAGTTCCGCTTCTAAAAGTGTGTCAGGTATTGACGCACAGTTAACCGCAACAAAGCTTTTGTTTTTCCTTTTGCTTAAACCGTGAATTGCTTTTGCTACTAACTCTTTTCCCGTGCCGCTTTCCCCTCTAATTAAAACGGTTGCGTCTGTTTTTGCCACTTTCTTTACAAGGGATATTATGCCTTCCATTTTTTGAGAAGAGTAAACTATGCCGAAAAAACCGTTTGTTTCTCCTTTTTTTAAGGGAATTTTCTTAATTTCAAAAACCTTTTCAATGTCTCTTTCTTTTTCTTTCAGCACAATGAAAAAAGGGGTTTTTAAACAAATTTCCCTTAAATCTTTAAGCAAGCACTCTGTTTCGCAACAGTCAACTATAATCCTTTGTGTCTCATAAACCTCTTTACTTAACTTTAATGCGTTTTCAAAGGATAAAATAATTGCAAATGCCTTTTTAGGCATACCTTCAATTGAAGACAACTCTTCTTTTATTAAAAAGTCGGGAATAAGCCACTTATCCAACCCGATTTTTTTGTCTATGTAAACCTTACTTGTTTCCATTTACCTTTATTTCAAGTTTTTTTATTTTGTTTGAAAGGGTGTTTCTGTGAACTTTCAGCTTTCTTGCAGTTTGAACAATGTTGTATTTGTTTTTTTCAAGCGCCTTTTCAATGTATATGCTTTCCATAAGGTTAACAAAGTCCTGAAGCCCTATACCGTTTTCAATTAACTCTTCAAAAATCTGTTCAAGTTGTTTTCTCATTTTTTTATTCCTTTGTATATTTTTGTTCCTTTGTTTACAAAGATTGACGCTGTCTTTTTAACTGCATAGTATGTTTTGGAGTTTTTCAAATCTTTAGGTGCGATTTTTGTTGTTTCAATGATAATAATGAGAATATAGGCTATAAGTATGCCCCTTACAAGCCCGAACAATAGCCCTAACAGTTTGTCGTAAAAGGTTAGCCCCGCTTTTTGAAATATCTTTTTTGCCATATAAGAGATAAAGGCTACAATTGCAAGGAGAATAAAAAAAAGCAAAATAAAGGTAATAAACTCCCTTAAAGGCTTTGCGGCAATAATTGATTTCAGGTATATGCTAAAAGGCTTGTAAAACTTAAAGGAAAGTATTGTAGCCGCAATAAGCCCTATTATGGAAAATGCCTCTCTAATAAAGCCTTTAAAAAAGGCGAAAACGCCGGAAGACACAATAATTGTTAAAACCACTATATCAATCCAGTTCAAATTCATATAAACAATATTACCATAAAATTGTGCAACTTTAAGGAGATTTAGGGTGATTTTTTGTGATTTATGCCCTATATTCTAAAAAAGGGGCAGGGAATGAAAAATCTTTTGCAAAAATGTGCGGCAATTGTTTTTTTATTTTGCTTTTTTCAATCTTCACTTTCTCTTATTGCCGCAAATGTAAAATCTGTTAAGCCTTTCTTAACCTCTGTTAAGATTGCTGAAAAAGGGGTTAAATCTTTTAAAAAGGGGAAATTGAAAAGGTCGGAGAAGTACTTTTTAAAAGCATTAAAATACTATGAAAACAATTACAGAGCCCTCGGC
>WFPG01000060.1 GCA_015487755.1 Acidobacteriota bacterium | reverse complement strand
GACAAGTTCGTCGTGAACAATCTTTATAAACTGCTGCCCGGGGTTTAAAGCCTTTGAAACATCTGTACCCAGCGCTTTATTTTTAACGCTTTCGGTAAACTGCTTAACAATCTTGTAGTTAACGTCAGCCTCAAGGAGAGCCATTCTGATTTCACGCAAAGGCTCTTCTATATTTCTTTCGGTAATTCTGGCTACGCCTTTTATCTTCCTAAATGCGTTGTTTAACTTATCGGTAAGTTGGTCAAACATACCTCTCCCTCTTAAAATTTTACCTGTAAAAGTATAACAACAAACCGCAATGTGTCAATAGAAAAATGAAAATTGAAGGGGAAGAAAGCAGGTGCTATAATTTATTGATGGTTGAGAGTAAGTTGATATTTTATTTAAACGGTAAAAAACAGGAAATTAACACGGAGAATATAAAAGATTTTTCCCTTCTTGACTTTTTAAGAAACCATTTAAGGTTAACGGGCAGCAAAAAGAGTTGCTCCGAGGGAGACTGCGGGGCATGTACCGTTGTTATAGGGGAATACTCTCCCATTGAAAAAAAGGTTGTTTACAAGTCAATAACTTCCTGCATTTACCCTGTTTATAAAATTCACGGGAAACACATAATCACAATTGAAGGGCTTGAAGAAAACGGGAATTTAAACGAAATCCAGCAGGCATTTATAGAGAACCACGCAATTCAATGCGGATTCTGCACCCCGGGAATGATTATGAGTATGCTTGCACTTCTTCTAAACAACCCAAAGCCTGACGAACATCAAATCTCAAAGGCTCTGTCGGGGAACCTGTGCAGGTGCACAGGCTATCAATCAATAAAAAACGCATGTGTTCAGGTTTCAGGGAAGGTTTATAAAAAGCCAGAATTTATCTCAAACACGGAAAATCAGTTAAAAGAAATTGAGAAAGATTTGCACTTTAAGGCAAACTTTCCAAACTCACCTGTAAAGGAATACTATATCCCATCAAGTTTAAACTCTGCATTGAAATTGCTTGAAAAAAACAGTCTTACAATATTCAACGGGTGTTCAGACATTGCGGTTAGAATCAACAAGGCTGAAGCAAGTTTTGAAAAAGTGCTTGATATTTCGGGGATAAAAGAGTTAAAGCAAATAAAATTGCAAAGCGGTAAGGTGAAAATAGGCGGAAACATCACATTCAACGAGTTTTTAAAATTTGCGGAAAGAAACGAAAAGTTAAAGGCAATAAAAGAATTTTTTGAATTTATAGGCTCAAACCAGATAAGAAACATAGGAACGATTGCAGGGAATATCTCAAACGCTTCACCCATTGCGGACAGCGTTATCTTTCTTTTAAGCGCAGATGCTGAACTTGTTTTATCCTCAAGCAAAGGCAAGAGAAAGGTTAAACTAACCGATTTTTACAAAGGATACAAACAGATTGACTTAAACAAAAACGAGTTAATTGAATGGATTGAGTTTGAAATCCCTGAAGGGGAAATCTCATTTTTGAAAACCTCAAAGAGAAAAGAGGTTGACATAGCAAGCGTAAACTCCTGCGTAATTCTGAAGTTAAAAGGCAGAAAAATCAAAGATGTTGCAATATCCTTCGGCGGGGTATTCCCCTATCCTATTAGAATTTTCAAAGCAGAAGAATACTTAAAGGGAAAAGAAATCAGCAGAAAACTCATAGAAAAAGCGGCTGAAATATGCAAAAGCGAGGTTAAGCCTATATCAGATGTAAGGGGAAGTGAGGATTTTAGAAAAAAACTTGTTTACAATCAAATCTTAAAGCACTTTTTGAAGTTAACCCCAGAGGTGTTTTATGAGTAAGAAAATACCCCACATTGACGGAGTTTTACACGCAAGTGGAAAGGCAAGGTTTATAAGCGATATGCCAAAACCGAAAGGTATGCTCTATGTTTACCCTGTTTTCTCAACAGTCTCAAAGGGGAAAATAAAAAGCATAGATTTTAAAGAAGCAAAAAAGGTTGAAGGCTTTGTTGAGGTAATCACCTATAAAGACATACCGGGGCAAAACGACATAGGGGAAATTGAAAAGGGAGAGCCTGTATTTCCCGAAAAACAGGTTGAATACTTCGGCCAGCCTGTATGCGCCGTAATTTGCAGAGACTATTACTCCTCAATTTTAGCCTCAAAAAAGGTTAAGGTAAATTACGAGGAAGCAGAGCCTGTCTTAACAATTGAGCAGGCTATTGAGAAAAACAGTTTATTTGAACCCACTTTGAAAATTAAAAAGGGCAACACAGAAAAAGGCTTTAAACAAAGCGACTTAACAATTGAGGGAGAGATTACCACCCCCATTCAGGAGCACTTTTACATGGAACCACAAACATGCAGGGTTATCCCTGAAGAAGAGGGGTTTAAAATCTATCCCGCATCCCAGAGCCCGAGCGAAATTCAGGAGTTGTTGGCAGCAGTTTTATCAATCCCGCAGAACAAATTAAGTGTTGAGATAAAGAGAATAGGCGGAGGCTTCGGCGGGAAAGAGCACTCCCCCACCCTTTTTGCCGCAATTACCTCAATTGCAAGTTTAAAGACAAAAAAGCCGTGCGAATTAAGGCTTTTAAGAGACCACGACATTACCTCCACAGGGAAAAGGCATCAATTTAAGGCAAAATTCAGGTGCGGCTTTACAAAAGAGGGAAAAATTAAATCCCTTGAATACAAAATATTAAGCAACGGCGGGGCATACGCAGACCTGTCAAT
>WFPG01000059.1 GCA_015487755.1 Acidobacteriota bacterium | reverse complement strand
TTTCCACTCTACCTATGAGAGATTGAAACCGAAACTGTCACATCTCAAATAGACCTGCCAAACGGGACATTTCCACTCTACCTATGAGAGATTGAAACGAAAACAAAACTACTGCCTTACGCCACAATTTGCTTATTTCCACTCTACCTATGAGAGATTGAAACATCAGAATCTTTTGGTACATTTTTTCCTGCTCTTTTTCTAAATTTCCACTCTACCTATGAGAGATTGAAACCAATTTACGGCAGGGCGTATTATAAGGGCAAATATTCTTATTTCCACTCTACCTATGAGAGATTGAAACTCTCATGCCCATGCAAATGCCATAGTTTACCTATTCATTTCCACTCTACCTATGAGAGATTGAAACTCTTCTTTAACTGAAATTACTTTTATTCCGTAACAATTTCCACTCTACCTATGAGAGATTGAAACTCTCATGCCCATGCAAATGCCATAGTTTACCTATTCATTTCCACTCTACCTATGAGAGATTGAAACCCTGATACAGATAGTCTATGTGCTGCATCAGATGAAATTTCCACTCTACCTATGAGAGATTGAATAACATGAATTAAAAGAGAATATATTATTTCAGGAGATTTATCTAAATTGTGAGGAAATAAAGTGCTTTTTCCCCTTTGACATTTCAGGTATTTTTTGTTCCCCTATTTCTCATAATAGAATGTGCTGAATTCTTTTTCTTCTATAATTGGCATCAGTTTTGCGATGAGTTTATGGTCTATAATTGAGGAATTTAGAACAGTCTGTTTTACATTTTCGTCTTCAAGCCAGTCAAGGTTCCAGAGTTTTACTTTTTTGTTTTGCAGGCAATTACAAAGAGGGTTGTCAAATTTAATGCTTTTGTCCACTGTTATTGACAATCTTTGAAGCCAGACTTCAAGAATACCTTTGCTCGGCTTGTTTCCAATCTCTTTTCTTATTCTGTTAATCCACTCTTTTTTCTCTTTTTTGGATAAATCCTGCCAAATTAAACTTATAATTGCACAGCAATGGGGAGCGGTGTTCTGGTTTTCAAGCATTAGTTTAACAATCAAAGTTAAAATGGTTTCAATGTTTTCGTTTTCACGCAAGCCTTCCCCATCTATCACTCTCTTATACAAATCTGTAAGCCATGTCTGCAGAGCGCCGCTGTTTGGATATTCCTTTGAAAATTTATACATTACAAGTATCTCTTTCTGCAGGTTCGGATACTCTTTCATTAATTCCCAGAGCCTTATTTTTTCAGGCTTTACTGAGGATAAAATCACATCCTGGGTTATTTGAGTTTTTTTAAGGTTCAGCATAAGGTTGAACTCTGTCAGTTTGCTTAATAGCGTATTGATGATTTTGTCGCATACTTTTTCGTCATTTGCAAATATCCTGTAATCGTCTCTATACCTTAAGATTTTAAAGTTTTTTATGTTATCTCTTTCAAGGGCTTTAAAAAGTTCAAAGTCAATATAGGCAAGCAGGATTTCGGCAATAAAATCTGACAAAACGCTTCCCTGGGGGATTCCTGTTGTTTGCCCGTACCTCATGCTTTTTAATAGCCTGCTTAACCTGTTGCCGAATAATTCTTCATTGTCTTTGTTTTCTATGGCTTTCTCTTTCCCGTAAAGCGCCCATGCTATAGTGTCTGCGTCAATGCTACCATAAAAATTGGTTATATCGGTGTGCGCTACAACGCTGTATTGGTTTGAGAGTTGTATGGATTGTTGCTCAAAGTGTTTCCACCATGTAAATATCTGCGCGGCCTTAAGTTTTTTGTCGTTTGTTTCTTTAATAACGGGGATACTACAACATTCAATTTGCTCATTTTTTAGTTCCTCAAACCTGCTTTGAACCTTTTGCCAGTTTTCTTCTTGAGTAATCAGGTTTACAAGTGAGATGTAAATTACAGGGTTTATTATCTCCTGCGGCCTTATTGCATACTTCCTTCCCTTGCTGAAAAATATGCAGTGGTTTACATCCTTATGAATGTGCGGCCGATATTTTAAAACATCAAATCCTTTTTTTCTGGATATTACACTGTTTACATTTTTTAATAAATTGCTGAAGTTAAAGTAAAGGGGCAAATCTAAATTGGTATAGGCATAAGTTTGCAGAAAATACTTTTTTGCCAAACGATGATTTAAGCCTGAGACATTAGAATAAGATGAGTTTTCCACCCTTTTCCCTTTCCCTATAATCAATTTTTATTGTTTCATTTTAGTAAATTTTTTAACCCTTTAAAAGCGGGTTATTTCTGTTTTTGTCTTTTGCTAAAGTTGTTTTGAATGAGAACCTATTTCCTGTACAACTTCAGGTATTCTTTTACCGTTTTGTCCCAGGTGAAGTGGGTGGACATGCCGTTTAGGGCTATTTTTTTGAATTCGTCTCTGTTTGTTTTGTATAGGTTTACCGCTTTTCTTACTGTTTCGTAAAATGCGTAAGGGGAATAGTATTCAAATTTAAAGCCTGTTGCTTTATCTATGCCCTCTTCAATGTCAATGACTGTGTCTTTTAATCCCCCTGTATTTCTTACAACAGGCACTGTGCCGTACTTCATTGCATACATTTGAGACAAACCGCAGGGCTCATACTTTGAGGGCATAAGGTATATGTCTCCCGCGGCGTAAAGTTTGTGGGCAACCTCTTCGCTGTAAGCCATGTAGCCTACAACCGTTCTCTTAAACTGGTGCTCTTTCCAGTTGAAGAAGTCCACATAATGCTTTTCCCCCGTTCCCAAAATTACAATTTGAGTGCCTAATTCAACAAGCATGTCAAATACGGGGGTGATTAAGTCTATTCCCTTCTGGTCTATAAGCCTTGAAACCATAACAAGCATGGGCTTTTCAGGGTTTACCTCAAGCCCCAATTCTTTTTGCAGTGCAATTTTGTTCTTTTTCTTTCTGTCAAAGAGTTTTTTGTTGTATTTGAATGGGATAAATTTATCCTTCCACGGGTGCCAGACAGTGTAATCAACCCCGTTTAAAATCCCGTACAAATCGTTTGCCCTTTTCCTTAAAACCCCGTCTAAACCGAAACCGAATTCAGGGGTTTGTATCTCTTTTGCGTAAGTGGGGGAAACGGTTGTAACGATGTCTGAGTAAAGAATTCCCGATTTTAAGTAGTTTATGTGGTTGTAGAATTCAAGCCCTTCAGGGTTAAAGTACTTCCAGTCAACATTTAAAAGGTACATATCGTACTGCCAGAATATACCCTGATAGCCTAAATTGTGAATTGTGAAAACGGATTTTACCTTTTTGTCTATCTTGCCAATTTTTCTGTAAAACTCTTTTAAGTAAAACATTCCAATTGCCGTGTGCCAGTCGTTCAGGTGGATTACATCTATGTCTTTCAAGTATGTTGCAAGTTCTAAAATACCCCTTGAGAAAAATAAAAACCTTTCCGCATTGTCCTTGTACGGGGTAATGCCGTCACCGAAAAGGTTTTTCCTGTCAAAGTATCCGTCGTTGCATACCAAATACACAGTCAGGTTTTTGTCAAATTCTGCCTTTTCAACATAGCCTTCAACCTCTTTGTCGCCTATAGGGATTGAAAGTTTAAAATCTTCTATCCTTTTAAACCCGTATTTTTTTCTGTCAACTGCCGAATAACCGGGGATTACCGCGTAAACCTTATGCCTTTTTGCCAATGCCTTTGTATAAGCACCTGCCGCGTCTCCCAGCCCGCCTGTTTTAACAAGGGGATAATATTCCGCAACTCCGTAGAGAATTTTCATTCTTGCCTCCGTAAAGGTTTAGATTAAGGTTGATAATCCGCTTCCCTTAACGCCTTTGCCGCATCTTCAGGCTTTACGGGATTGACAAATATACCCCCGCCTGATTGAGGCGCGCTGTAGCAATTAAGAATGGGGTATACCTCAATATGCCAGTGGTAAAATTCAAGGGCTTCCTCCTGCAAAGGCGAATTGTGAAGCACCATGTGGTAGGGCACATTGCCTAAAACCTTGTTTAACCTTTTGAAAGTGTCAAGGTATATATCCGCAAGGCGATAAAACATTATCTTTGAAGACATTTCAAAATGGGATATGTGTTTTTGGGGAAGTATCCAGATTTCAAAAGGAAACCTTGAAGCATAGGGGCATATTGAAACAAAGTCGCTATTGCTTGAAATTACCCTAACCCCTTCTTTAATCTCCTGCTTTACAATATCGCAAAATACACACCTGTCTTTGTAGGAGTAGTAATCTTCAGCGCCTAACAGTTCCCTCTCTATATGCTCAGGAATAACTGTTGTTGCAATCATTTTAGAGTGAGGGTGAATCAATGTGTTTTCGGCGGTAATGCCGAATTCCTTGAAAAACAAAAGGTATTCAAGCCTTAAATCTCTTTTTAAGTCCACTATCCTGTCATGGTATGCCCAGAATATTTGTTCAATCCTGTTTAAATCCATTTTGTGTGTAAATTGGTTGTGAATGGGGGATTCTATAATTATCTCGTTTGCTCCCGTTCCGCTTATTAAATCGTAAATTCCTTCCCCTTCTTTTTTTAATTCAGCCTCAACCTTTAAATAAGGGTTCGGGGCGGGGATTACAAGCAAATCCCACTTGCTTTGGTCTCTGAAATTGTATTTAAGAAGTATTTTTGTGTCCTTTCCGTCAAATGTGCAAAAAGGGCATTTTTCCTCAAATTCGGGAATGTTATCAGAAACAATTTGCTCTTTAATAGATTGATAGGGAATAGTTTTTTCAGGCGCAATTAAAACCCATTGGTTTAAAACAGGGTCTTTTCTGTATTCGCTCATATCAGTCTTCCATATACCATTCAAGGCAGATATTGTTAAAGATTATGTTTTCTTTACCTACCCTTTCAAGAAACTCCCTGTCTTTATCGCTTAACTCATTAGTATTCAGGTATCCTTTTGCAATTTCAAGAAGTTTTTCAACTTCGTCAATGTGTTTGTCAAACCTCTCGGTAACATAATCCACGCCTGATTGAGTGTGTATGAGAAACTGCCAGTCTGACGCTTCGGCTATTATTAAAGATTTTGCGGCCTCTTTTAAAATCTTGTTTAAGGTATGGTCATTCAAAGCCTTTTTCTTATGTTTTTTCAAAAAGTTAAGGAATGACTTTTCCGTTTTGTACAGTTTCTCCCATGTCCACTTTGTGTTTTCGTTTAGCCATACAGAATGGTCGTTGTTTTCCCCCCACGAGCCCTCTTTTAAAGCAATTGTTTCTGTTTTCGGATAGTCTTTCGCAATCTCTTTCCCTGTGGCAGGCTCTATGCCGTCTATAATTTTCAAGTTTTCAATAACCCTTTCAAGCCATTTCGGGCCTTCAAACCACCAGTGGCCGAACAACTCTGCGTCAAAGGGGGCAACAAGCACACCGTTTAAACCTGTTTCGCTTTTAAACTTTTTCAATATTTCGGTTATAAGTTCGGCAAAGTGTTTTGCGTTTTCTTCAACCCTTTCTTCAGCCTTTTCTGGGGAATACTTCTCCTTAAAAGCAAGGTCAAGGTTTGCCCCTGTAATTCTCCAGTACTTTATGCCGCTTGTGTCCTTCTGTTTGTGAAATTCAAGGTAATAAGGGTCTCCCGGGTATCCGTAATGCTTGCTCCACACCTGATACCCCGTTATATGGTCTCTCACAAAAAGGGTTAAGCTTGATTCAAGTTTGTAAGGGATATAAGGGGTTTTTTTGTATTCAAACTCAAGGGGGTTTAAACTGTCTCCCCCGTATTGGTTGAATAGAGAAGCGTTTTCAAGGTTGGGGCTGTCTATAAAGGTGTAATCAATCCCCTCTTCCACAAGAATTTCGTCAACACCTTTCCTAATAAACTCTTCCTCCGTTATAGGGTTTTTCCACAAGCCTTTCGGCCTGTATGCGCATTCAGGCATCCATATACCCTTCGGTTTTCTGCCGAAATACCTGACATAGGTGTCAATTCCCGTTCTAATCTGGGCACGGACATTGTTATCATACCCTAATAAAGGCAGGTATCCGTGGGTTGCCGCAGAGGTTAAAATGTCAATGTATCCATTATCCTGAAAGTATTTAAACCTGTTAATAACATCCTTGTTGTAGGTGATATTAAAAAGGTGCTGTATATCGGTATAGAACTTTTCCCAGAAAAATGCCAGTGCCATATAGTCATCCTGGTTTTTCTTTTCAAATTCGTCTTTGTCTGTCTGAAGCAATTTAATCTTAAATTCAAGGTAAGCGTTAAACTTCTCCTTAAAGTAATCGCTTTTCAACTGCTCTATTAAAACAGGGGTAAGCCCTATCGTTATTTTAGGTTTAACGCCTTTTTCCTTAAACCTTTCAAGCATTTGCAGCAGAGGGATATAGGTTTCCGCAACAGCCTCAAAAAGCCAGTATTCCCCGTGAGGCCATTCGCCGTGCTTTAATACATAAGGGATATGTGAGTGTAATATAAAAAGGAAGTAACCGTTTCTCTCCATTTCAAACTCCCGTCATTGATATAATAATTATAAATCAACAATTGAATAATAAAAACCGCTCATTCAATAAAATATGATAATTAAGTAAAAAAACAACAAAAAAGTTTTTGCCGTTTTTTGCACCTCTCCACTAATCCTTTCTTTCTGATATAATTAAGAAAAACAGGAAAGAGGGAATTATGGTTTACGATTTTGC